>JAZRBK010000285.1:0-24413 GCA_045635025.1 Candidatus Scatosoma sp. | reverse complement strand
ACGCGGTTATTATATCGACGGTTTGAGAGTGCAAATCTATAATAACGGCGTATTCGGGGTCTGCAACGGTGCAACGATTAAGAACGTGGCATTTATAAACGGTGCCGACGGTACGGCTACAGATGCGAAATATTTGTGTTCGGGTACGGTGAAGCTCCTTGAAAACGTGTACATTCAAATGACCACGCAAAATGCAAGGGTAATTACAGGGAGTGTTGAAACCTTTAGAAACATCTTTATTGACGTTCCTGAAGGAAGCACGAGCAAAGTAATTACGGACGGCGCACATGATAAGAGTACGGTATACGTAGTTGGTAATACGAACGGTTCTTCGCCTAAGCAATATGCGAATCGTGCGGCTTTGATTGCGGCTGCGGTAGATTTCAATGGCTGGGTAGGTGCCTTCTGGGCGTTGGATAACGATGAATTGCCTATTGCGAAGAGCGTAGCAAATAAATAAATTATTGTGCGCCTAACCGTACGTAGGGCGTAGGCAGGCAATAGGATAATAAGTAGTACGGCGCGGCGGAAAAGGCTTGTGCGTTTTCCGCCGTAAGTTTAATAAAGATGGTACTCTCAAAAGGGAGAACGGTTATGTTACCATGGCTGTGTCCAAGAGTAATAATGCGTGGTATTTTTCCGCATATAATTGCGACACGACAACGGATACTTATTTAAAATTTCCACTTGGCGCACCGATCTTATCGGGAAGAGAAACGGAAATTGAAAACGGCTTTGCCCATTACCGATTTAGTCGTTGCGAGCATAGAGAATGTAGGGTATTCGTTCAACAAAATGACGGCGTGATTTCGATGCGTGAGGCTGCCCCCGTCAATATGCGTTACCGTCGCAGACTTCGTATAGGCGGTTTGAAAGACGCGACCGTATATATTTTCCCAGAAAAGGGCTGTGAACAAAGTACGATTCTTTCCGAAAGGGACCCTGACGAAACACCATGTGTCGACCCGAGATTTGTGGTTTTACAGGACGAAAAATACGGGGTCTATTTAAAGGGTGAAAATATTACGGGTAATTTTTACGTGAACATGGAAAAGAAGATGAAGTAAAGAAAAGGTCAATGCAAGCAATGAAAAAATATAGTTCAAACGAGATTTCAAAAGAAATTTCTTTTCAAAAAGCAAAATGGATTTGGTATAAAGAAACGCATGAAGCTGACGAATACGCAGTGTTTCAAAGTGAATTTCACTTCGAAAAGGGAGATGCGCTACTTAGGATTTGTGCGGAAACGAATTACATTGCTTATCTTAATGGTCAAATGATTACCCATGGGCAGTTTGCAGGCTATCGAAAGATTAAATATTATGATGAAATTGACATTTCTTCTTTCGCACAAATCGGTAAAAATATTCTTGCGATTTCAGTATGGTACGAAGGCTTTGACAGCGCAACGCACATAGATGACGGTGCAGGGGTGATTTTTGAAGTATTAGGCGAAAATAGCATCCTTTGTTTCAGCAATCAAACGACGCTGGGTACGACGGATAGCCGTTATATCGGTGGGCGACAAAAAGCGATTACCGTTCAACTTGGGTATACTAGCGGTATGAGTAATCAATCGCCTGAAAATGAATATGGAACTTGCGTTGAAATTGCGTGCGACGTTCGATATGAAAAACGTCCCGTTGAAAAGTTGATAAACGGCGCACCAGTTCTTGGAAAATTGATTGATATAGAAAAGCACCTTTATGACATAGGGCGTGAAGAAGCAGGGTATTTGTTCCTTGACGTAGCATGTGAAGCGGATTGTATGCTCACGGTTGGTTATGGAGAGCATATTTACGACGGTGAGGTGCGAAGAAAAATCGGCGGCGGCTATAAAAATGCGGGACGAGATTTTTCCTTGGATTTCCTTTGCAAAAAGGGGCACAACCATTTTGAGAATCGTTTTTTAAGGCTTGCAGGAAGATATTTGCAAGTGTATTGTGATAAGCCTTTTACGGTCAATAAAATCGGGCTTATTCCCGTTTATTATCCTATCGTTGAAAAGAAAAAGGATTTTTTAAGTGGGATTGATAGCCAAATTTATGATACTTGTGTCAGAACATTGCGGCTTTGCATGCACGAGCATTACGAAGATTGTCCTTGGCGAGAACAAGCGCTTTATTCGCTCGATAGCCGCAATCAAATGCTTTGTGGGTATTATGCATTTCAAGGAAGTGCTTTTCAGCGTGCGAACTTGGTCTTTATGTCGCACGGAGTGAGGGAAGACGGGTTGCTTGAATTGACGTATCCTGCGATAAACACACCTGCCATTCCTTTCTTTTCGCTAATTTATATTGTTGCGGTGAGTGAATATATATTGCATACGAGCGACGAAAGTATTTTGGAAGAGGTCTGGGGAACGGTTAAGGGAATCGTGAAAGTGTTTGTTGACCGTTTGGGAGAAAATTACTTGATTGAAAATTTCCCTGCGCCGTATTGGAATTTTTACGAATGGTCGAAGGGTAGTGACAATGAAGACGAACTCGACGCTGAGATACAGCGTGTGCAAAAAACGGAATTGCTTTTGAATTGTGCCTTTGTCTATGCGATGACCGCTTATGAAAAATTGTGTAAGATTAAGGGAGAAGGATTTGCAATCCCCATTGCGGCGGTAAAAGCAGCGATACGAGCGAATTTTTATGACGAAGAAAGAAATCTTTATTTCTTAAGCAATCGGGATAAAGCTTGTTCCCAACTCGGTAATGCATTTGCGACGCTTATCGGGCTGGGTAATAATGGGATTATTGAGGCATTGAAAAAAGATGAAACACTCGTCCCCGCAACGCTTTCCATGTTGGGATTTGTATATGATGCATTGTTGCAAGAAAAGGGTAATAAAGAGTTTATTTTGAACGATATCAGGACTAAGTACGGCTATATGCTGGAAAAGGGCGCAACGTCTTTTTGGGAAACGATTAATGGTGCGGAGGCAACTGGTTCAGCACAAAGTTTATGTCACGGATGGAGTGCAATCCCTGTATATTATTATCAAAAACTTTTTAACGATTAAGAGATTGTATTTCGTGAAAGGAAAAAATATATGAAGCCATTATTTTTGGGCGATAGTATTACGGACATGAATAGAGAACGGGAAACAGACGAACGTATGCATAACTATGGCGACGGGTATGTATTTCTTATTGCAAGCAAATTGTTGCTTGATTTTCCGGGCGAATACGAAATCGCGAATCGTGGCATCAGTGGAAATGGCGTTGTGGATTTATACGCTCGTATCAAAAATGACGTTTGGGAACAAAATCCCGATGTATTGACAATTTTGATTGGGGTAAACGACGTCATGCGTGAGCTGGATGGTGGTGTAGGTGTTGAACGTTGGGGACGCATTTAACGTATGCTCATCGAAGATACGCTGTTGCATTTGCCTGTATACAATTGTCTTTGTGCGATGCTGGAGGAAGAATTTTTTTAACAGCATTAAAAACTTTGATCAGTGCTCGAAGGAGAATTGCATATGAGAAACAATTTTATTTGTGCAACAGAAAATTATTGCAAGCTGTATAATTACGTTTTTGCGCCGTATATTCGCAAGGATTTCAATGTGTCTGAATTTTCGACGGCAATATTACGTATATGCGGACTTGGCTTCTATGACATATTTTTTAACGGCAAGAAAATTACGAAAGGAAAGCTTGCTCCTTATATTTCAAATCCAAACCATTTGATTTATTACGATGAATATGATGTATCCGATTTGATAAAACAAGGGGGAAATGCCCTTGGTGTTGTTTTGGGGAACGGTTTTTTGAATAATATAGGCGGCTATCCTTGGGGATTCGATAAGGCGGATTTTCGCGCTGCACCGATGGTTTCACTTGTTTTGGAACTGGACGGTCGGGAGTTTTTACGTTCCGACGAAACGTTCAAAACCGCACCATCGCCTATTTATTTTGACGATTTGCGCTGCGGGGAGTATTACGATGCAAGCAAAGAGCAAGAAGGTTGGGCAACCTACGGATTTGATGATTCGGCTTGGATCTTTGCAAAGAAAACGGTTGCGCCTAAAGGGAAAATCGTGCAAGCAAGCGCTGAACCGATCAAGATACGAAAGGAAATCGCTCCCCTGTCGGTCGAGGTGGTTGACGGTGGTTTTATTTTTGATTTTGGCGTTAATACGGCTGGTATTTGCCGTGTCGTTTTTCAAGGGAATAAAGGACAAAAAATTATATTATGGCACGGTGAAGCGCTTTTAGAAAATCATAGTCTTTATGTAAAAAATACATGTACCCCCGATTTTGATAGGGGTATGACGCAAAAAGATGTGCTAATATGTAGCGGAAATAAGGATGTGTTTGAGCCGAGT
This sequence comes from Candidatus Scatosoma sp., assembly GCA_045635025.1. GTDB lineage: Bacteria > Bacillota > Clostridia > Christensenellales > Borkfalkiaceae > Scatosoma. The sequence goes on along the minus strand of JAZRBK010000285.1, from coordinate 20,089 downwards.
TTTACCTATCACGGATTTAGATATGTCTTCGTGGAGGGAGTCAATAAACGACAAATTAATGATTTTTCTATTACAATGTTGCAATTAAGCTCGGATTTATCGCAGACAGGGATTTTTTCTTGCGATAACGAAACGGTGAATAAACTGCAAGAAATTACGATAAATAGCGACATAAGTAATTTTTTCTATTTCCCTACTGATTGTCCTCAACGTGAAAAGAACGGTTGGACGGCAGACGCGGCGTTGTCTTGTGAGCAGATGCTATACAATCTCGATTGTTCCGACAGTTTGGAAGTGTGGTTAGAAAATATTCGCTGTGCACAGCTAGAAAATGGGCAACTGCCAGGGGTTGTACCTACTGTTGAATTTGGTTACAAGTGGGGGAACGGACCTGCTTGGGATCTGGTAATTGTAGAATTGCCCTATCAAATTTATCGCTTCACGGGCAAGAAAAAGGTGCTCGAAGATAATGCTAATGCGATTGCCCAATACATTTCCTTTTTGCAAACTAAAGTAAATGAACATGGCTTGATTAAGTTTGGATTGCCCGATTGGTGCGAGTGCGGAAAGGCGACGGAAGGCGCATCGTCAACTCCGTTAGAGGTCACCGATACGTTAGTTTCCATTGAAATTTGTCAAAAAGCGGAACGCATTTTTGAGGCTTTGGATAAAGCAGAATACATTGAAAAAGTAAAAGATTTTTCAAAAGCCTTAAAAGAAAACTTTCGGCGAGTTTGGGTTGAGCAAAATTTGTTCGTTAAGTGTAATACGCAGACGGCACAAGCAAAAGCAATTGACGTTGGTGTCTTTGATGTAAATGAAAAACATCAAGCCGTTGAAAACCTTGTTGATATTATTGAGAATGATGGTAGGCATTTCCAAGTAGGCGTTATAGGTGCACGCGTATTGTTCCGAGTGTTGGCGGATAATGGCTATGCAAATCTCGCTTTGGAACTGATGATAAAAGACGGCTTTCCAAGCTATAAATATTGGTTAGACAACGGTGCAACTTCGCTTTGGGAAGCTTTTAACGAATTACGCGAAAACAGCATATTTCGTAAAGATGGCGGTCGAGTATTATCCTTGAATCATCATTTTTGGGGGGATATTTCCGCTTGGTTTTACCGCTATGTTTTAGGAATCAATATCAATCCTAGCTTGGAGAACTGTAACGAGTTTGAAATATCGCCTATTCTTCTCAATAATATAAAAGCGGCAAAGGGTAGTTATATAAGAAACGGGAATGGGATTAGCGTTGAAAGATGCGAACAAGATGGCAAGCTTCATTTAGAGATTAAAACGTTTGGAAAGGCTACTTATAAAATAGTAGGAGATGTTTCCAAGGTTGCAATCATAAATCAATAAGTAATTTTAATTGAGGAATTGATAATGGAAAAGTTTAAATTGTGGGAAGATGCGGCAATCGAAACAACAGCTATAAATTGCATATTTTCCCCAAAGGTGGACGCGGCATAGGAATCGCATTGCATCTTCGAAGCGTTACTCAATGAACCAACCTATTAAATGTATGGTTGAGAAATAATTATTGTTAAGGCTGCTAAACAGGGACTTCCTTGTTAAAATAGAATTTATATAAAAAAGAGGAAGAATTTATTATGAGAAAAATTACTTTAGAGGCTCAGTGGGTGCTTTCAGGCGAAAAATATAAAAATCTTCCTGCTATAATTCCCGGGTGTGTGCATAATGATTTAAAAAGAAACGGCATTATTCCGGATTACTTTTGGCGTGATAATAACGATAGCTGTCAATGGATAGAAAACGAAGATTGGACGTATTCTTGTTCGTTTGATTTTGATGAACCGAAAAAGCAAGTTGTCTTGGTCTTTGAGGGGCTGGATACGTACGCTACGGTTGTTTTAAATGGAGAAGAATTGGGGAAAACACATAATATGTTTATTCCTCACAGCTTTGACGTTAAAGGAAAACTAAAAAAAGAAAATAACATTTTAGAGGTGCATTTCCGCTCTCCAATAAAAGAAATTGCACACCTTCCAGAAAGGATGGGGGCGTTTACAAGAGAACGCTTTTATTCGCGACGTATGCAATGCACCTATTTTTGGGATTGGGTAGATCGATTTGTAACTTGTGGTATTTTTGCTCCTGTCTATTTTAAGATTGGAGAGGATTTTTGTGTTGAAAACACTTATATCTACACGCAGTCAATTGATGATTTTGGAGCGCAGATGCATATTATCGCTAACTTTACCAATTATGAAAAATCCTCTATTGTAAAATTTGAAATTAGCGATCCTACAGGAAAAGTTGTTTACATCCATAAGCAATATGTAAGCGAGCCACGAACTGTTCTTTTTCCGAACATTCAGAACCCGTATCTTTGGTGGCCTAATGGTTATGGCGAACACCCTCTTTATACACTTCGCATTTATACAGGTGAAAATATTCACGAAGAAAAATTTGGGATTCGCACTCTTCGTGTAGCAGAAATCCCCGATGCGAAGGGTGGGGATTATAATTTATTGTCTCAACGGCTTAAAGAAATACGTAAAAATCATGATTTTTCTGATGAAACGGCGGGTTTTACTGTTATTGTAAATGGTAGGAGGATATTTTGTCGTGGAGGTAATTGGGTTCCGTGTGAACCTTTCCCGAGCGAAGAAAGTGATGAAAAAATTATAGAAATTATCAGGCTTGCCCAAAAAGCAAAGGTAAATATGCTTCGTGTATGGGGTGGCGGCTTGTTTGAAAAAGAAGTATTTTACGACGAATGCGATAAGCGCGGTATTTTGGTTACGCAAGATTTTTTGATGGCTTGCGGTGATTATCCGCAGGACGAAGAATGGTTTTTAGAGGAATTAAAAAAAGAATCGTCGTTTGCGGTGAAAAAATTGCGGAATCATCCGTGTCTTGCTTGGTGGAGTGGGGATAATGAATGCGGTATGGGTGGTAGCGATATGGTTGAAAAATACGATGGAAGAGTAGCGGCGTTAGAGGGGAGTGCACCACAAGTACACGAATTGGATTTTAGTCGTAGATTCCATAATTTATCTCCATATGGAGGCACGCCTTATAGGTCTTTTACTCGCGGAACAACGCACACCTCGGCGTTTCTTGGTTATATTTGTGATTTCATTTTTAATACGAATTGTATGGATTATAAAGAAAATCTCAATGGTATGCTTGCACGTTTTATTGTTGAAGAGCCTATTTATGGTACGCCGCAAAAAAGCACGTTGTTGCGTTTTATGACCGAAGCAGACTTGAGAGATGAAAGCGAAAAAATATTGCGCACTCACTGTAAATCTAATCCAGAACTTGATTTTGAGTTGTTTGATTTTGGGAGAACCTTTGCTGACAAAATATTTGGCGGATTTCATAATTTGGAGGATAAGCTTTTCAAATACGAATATTTGCAATACGAATGGATACGTGTGGTGTTTGAAAATTGCCGACGGAATATTGGCTATAACGACGGTATAATTTTTTGGATGCTTAACGATTGTTGGCCTGCGTCTATGGGATGGTCAATTATTGATTATTATAACTTGCCGAAAGCAGGGTGGTATTCTTTTAAGCGTTGTGCAAAACGGGTGATAGGCTCTATTGTTAAGGAAAATGAGAAACTCATTTTATATATATCTTCGGATGGAGCAAGTGGCGATGCAGAGATTGTTTGTCATACTTTAGAAAAGACTTGTTTTTATAAAACGTCAGTTTCATTGTCGGGGTATGGTAGTGTTAGACTTGAATTACCTTTTGAAGAAAAAACCGATTTTGCTATTTGTGATATTTGTTTTGAAGGTGAAATAGATCGTTGTTTCTATAAAGATGGAATATTGCCTTTGAAACAGATTGATGCTATCCAAATTATTGCTCAAACGGAGAGCTTTATAAAGATACGAGCTACGGACTATATTCATGCCGTATATTTGGAAGGAGATTATATTTTTACAGATAACTATTTTTCGATGCTTCTAGGTGAAGAACGCACAATTTTTTATCAAAAAGCGGTTGGCGACGCACAATCAAGTGCTTTATCTGTAAATGCATTTACGATAGAAAGAATTAGTGTGTAGGTTGATAAACAAGGTAATTCATTTCCATTATTGACGTTATGTTAAAAAATAAAGAACAGCGAGAGAAATACATGAAATATTCCATAGGCTATCAATTGTTTAAGGATACTCATTTTGTTGATTATTTAATTCAAAATAAAGAGAAAATAGGGGAGATATATTTTTCTTGGGGGGATATTCCCAACGGAAGAAATATTCAAATAGATTCTTCGCGATTCGAGCCTTATGAGGCGATAGAGAAAGTTAAAAGTGATTTGGATTGCTTTGCAAAGGCAGGAATCGCCACGAATGTTTTATTTAATGCAAATTGCTATGGGAAAGATAGTCAATCTCGTTTCTTTTTTTATAAATTAGGAGAAACTTTTGATTTTTTACATAGGAAATATAATACGAACGCAGTTACTACAACGTCTATCTTGATAGCTAAATTTATTAAGGAAAATTTCCCGAAAGCCGATGTTCGAGCTTCGGTGAATATTGGGGTGGAAAACTCTAATGCGGCGGAATATATTGGTGAATATTTTGATAGCTATTATGCTGCGCGCGAATTGAACCGCGACAGAGAAAAATTGTCTACTTTGCGGGATTGGTGCCATAGTAATGGTAAGAAGCTATATGGTTTAGCCAACAGCGGTTGTTTTGCGAGATGTCCAGCAAGAACGTTTCATGACAATCTTGTATCGCATGAAAGAGAAATTGCGGCCATGGATAATGGATATGATTTTAAGGGGATTTGCACCGAATATTTCAAATCAGACCGGGAAAAAAGTAAAATTATTTCAGGATTGACATTTATACGTCCTGAAGATGTGTCTTTTTATGAAGATGTTTATGATGGCTTAAAGTTGGCAACACGAGTCAGCCCTAATCCAATTAATACTTGTATGGCATATTTTTCGGGTCAATATCGGGGTGGTATTACCGATTTATTAGAACCCAATCACTCTTCATTATTTCAGCCAAGCATCATTGACAATGGACTCTTTCCAAAGGATTTTGCAAAAAAGACAATGGATTGTAAATATACTTGTCAGCAATGTGGATATTGCAAAGAGGTATATGCGAAAGCAGGCGTAAAATTGGATATAGATATATTTTGAGAGGTAAAAAAAGATGTTAACAAGTGAAATGATAAAAAAAATAGCTTTAGAAGCTGGGGCGGATGCTTGTGGTATTGCCCCGATGTCACGGTTTAGTGGCGCGCCTGACGATATGAACCCGCAATTTTTGTTTCCCGAGGCAAAAAGTTGTATAGGGTTTGTTTTTCGTATCCCTAGGGGTGTTCAACGCGGGATTGAAGAAGGAACGCAGTTCTATCAATATCCTTCCATGGCTTACGGAGGTATTAACGAAATTTTTGCTCCCTCTGTATTGTATCGCGTAGGGAAATTTATTGAAGACCACGGATACGAAGCGTTTGTATATAGAAATACTGGCGCGCGCGGCTCTGTTTCTGATATGGACGGTGCGCCCGGCAATACACTTTCACCAGAAGAGCAGATTGAAAATGTGGAGTTGCAAAAGACGAGTACGCCACACCATCGTTCTGTACAATTCACAAGAGCGACAAGAGATCAAAACCGTGCTCCCGATTTACAGTTCCATTTCCGCTTGGCAGCGGTTGCCTGTGGGCTTGGGGAAATCGGTTATTCGAAAATGCTCTTGACTCCTGAGTTTGGTCCATTGCAAAGAGTTGCATTTTTATTTACTGATGCCGAACTTGAATATGATGAAATGTACAATGGAGAGCCGTTGTGTAGAAAGTGTTATGCCTGCGTTCGCGAGTGCCCTGGTCATTGTATTCCACACCCCTCGACAGGTAAAGTCATTCAAGTGCAAATGGAAGATAAGATTATTGAATGGGGTGATATCGACATGTGGCGTTGTTATGCTTTCTATACACATGCAGGCAGGTATTATAATCCGTTTGTCCCCAAAGAAGTTTTTGATAAAAATGAAAATGGGACCTTGGATCTATTAGAAGGCAAAACAGACGTGGCAGACGAAACACAAATCACGAAGATATATAATGCTTTGGCAAAATATTTTCCTAGTTGGGTAGGATATAATATGGCAAAATGCGGTGGCTGTATTAGAGCATGTGTGAGTATGTTGGAAAAGAAAGGCGGGTGTATGGAAGGGAGATTCAAGGAACCTCTTCGAACGCAAAAACCGTGGAAATTAGATAGGTGAGAATATGTTGACGAGTGCTTATATCAAAAAAATTGCAAAAGAATATGGCGCAAGTGTATGTGGGATTGGATCTCTTGAATTATTCAAAGACGAAGACATTCGTCGTGATCCTAAATTAATTTTGCCAAAAGCGAAAAGTATTATTGGATTTGGTTTCGCTGTACCCAAAGGGTTGTATCAGGCAATGCAAAATCAAACCCAATATTATACATACGCAACATTAGGTACGAGCTGTATTGATACAGAGCTTGGAGAAATCTTCCTTTTAAAAATGGGACGAATTATCGAAGATGCTGGTTACGATGCCTGTCTGCAACGTGCTGTTCCGCATTTGAAAGTAAAGGGTGATAAAACAACGAATGCGGAAGTGCTGGATACATATGAGCTGGAATTTGCATCTCCTGTGGCAGAAGGAAAGCCTGCTCCAGATATTATTATAGACTATAATAAAGCTGCAATGGCATGCGGGATTGGTAAGGCAGGACTTTCGGGGCATATTTTATCTCCGAAATATGGGCCGTATATTCGATATACGTTTATCATTACAGATGCGCCATTAGAAACGGATGCCCCGTTGTTAGATGGGGTTTGTGATTTGTGTGGTGAGTGTAAAAATGCGTGTGTGGGTAATGCAATATCGGATGATGGAGTGAATAGTTGGCAATGCGCAGTATATTATAAAGGCGCACATAAATCAAACCCGTTTATGCCAAAAGATTTTTTGCGTGACCACCCAGAACGAGAACAGATTCTTAATGGGAAAAAAGTTTTTGATGCTGACAGCGCAAGAGCATTGTATCCAGAACTTACATTTTTGCCACATACCAGTAGTGGATATGAAGCATGTCTTTGTGGTAAAAAATGTGATATTGTTTGTTATAATCACTTAAAGGAGAAAGGGTTGATATGAAAGAGCAATTTTTAGAGCTTGCCCAAAAATTATCGGTTGATATTGTCGGCTTCGCGCCGGCGAGTCGTTTTGAAAAAGATAATGCTATTTTTAAGATTTTACCACAGACAAAAACAGTGATAGGATTAGCTTTTCGCGTTTTGCGTGGAGCTTATAGAGGGTTGGAAGAAGGCACTACCTATTACCAATATTCTACCATGGGGATTGAAAATTTAGAAGAAGTTATGATGCCAATCGCATTGGTAGGTTTATCTCAACTACTGGAAGAAAACGGGTATATTGCAATGCCCCAAAGGTTACATCAAACGATTATGGCAGAAGATAATGAAACGAATCCAGAGGTTGCATATACCAGCATTACGCGCAACGTAAAAGCGGAAAATCAAATGAATTTTACGCAGGCTGCAGTAAAATGTGGATTGGGGGAATTAGGTCTGTCTGGTAAAATTTTAACAGACGAATATGGCCCGTTTGTACGCTATTGTTTCATCCTTACAGATGCAGAATTAGGAGCAACGCCCTTATATGAACAACATTTATGCGACCGATGCAAAGAATGTATTAAAGGCTGCCCTGGAGGGGCTATAAGTGAAAGCGGAGAATTAAATCGTTGGCAATGTGCGACGTATTATAACGGGGCAAATGGAACGAGAAATCCCTTTTTTGAACCCACGGCATATGCGGATATGCCCCAAAGAATGGAAATTTTATCGGGTCAATACCGTGTTGATTCGGATTCTGCAAAAATGATTATGGATAATACGTATTGTTATCCTCCAATTTCTCATTCATATCAAAGCTGTATTTGTGGGAAATCATGTGAAGTAGATTGCTATGTACATTTAGAAAAGAAGGGTTTATTAAAAAAGAAATTTCATACGGAATTTAGAAAACGCGAAAAATGGAGTTTTCCGATAGAAGATTTTAAGGAATAAACTAGCGGGAACTGCTATGCAAAATTCGTGATTCAATCGAACGGGAGAGGTTTAAAATGTTTTTTCAAAATGCGAAGTGGATAGGCTTGGGCGAAGAGTTTATGAACTATAAAACGGGGTTTGAAAGCCCTGCTATGCAGCTTCGAAAGGTTTTTCATTATTGTGGAAACGGAAGGGTCAAATGCTTAATTTGCGGTTTGGGAAATTATGTATTGTACATAAACGGCGTGCGTGTGGGGAAAGATATTCTAGCTCCTGCGTTTACCGCATACGATAAGCGAGTATTGTACGTTGAATACGATGTGAGTGAGTATTTGACCTGCGGAAAAAATGTTGTTTCCGTAAAACTTGGCGATGGATTTTATCATCAAACAACCAAAGATGAGTGGTACTTATATGCCGCTGCTTGGCGCAATTCTCCAAGATTATTGTTGGAGTTTTTTGAGGATGGGAAATCTATCTTTGCCAGCAACGAAAATTGGAAAGCGACCTATAATTCCGCGACGACGCATAACGCAATAAGAACGGGTGAATTTTACGACGCACGCAAAGAAGACGGTTGGAAAATGTTGGATTATGATGATTCGGCATGGAATCAGGCTAGAATCGTGCGTTCTCCAGGTGGAGCACTTCATCTGCAAACTATGCCAAATATTCGAGAACAAGAGATATTAAAACCGATTGCTTCGTGGAAAACAGAAAAGGGCTGGGTGTATGATTTCGGCAAGAATATTGCAGGGTATGCGGGTATTGAGATGCAGGGGAACTCTGGGGAGACACTCGTTTTGCGATATGCGGAAAAATTAAAAGGCGAAGAAATTGATCAGTCAAATATTGATTTTTACGTATATTCGGGTAAGTTTGCGCAAGACCGTTACACATTCAAAGGTGATGGTATTGAAAAATGGAAACCTGATTTTGTATATCACGGTTTTCAATATGTGGAAGTGAGCGGCGTTGCCGAGCAACCGCCTGCAAACGCAATTGTAGCCTATTCGATTTATACGGATTTTGAGAGAATTGGGAGCTTTCATTGTTCCAATGAATTGTTGAATTGGACGTATCGCGCAGGTCTGCAATCGTTTGTGAACAACTTTCATGGGTTTATTACGGATTGTCCACATCGTGAAAAGAACGGATGGTTGGCTGGCCCTTGGATGTCTGCAGGATATGGCATATTTAATTTCGATGCCACTGAATCGTATTTAAAATTTCTTGACGATGCTTGCGACACGCAAAGGCCAAACGGTGAATTGGCTTGTATGGCGCCGACATCCATGTGGGGATACAATTGGGGAAATGGGCCGTTTTTGGATTTAATTCTTTTCAAACTGCCATTTATCATTTACGAAGAAACGGGTGATAAACGGGCGATCGAACAAGTGTATCCGTATGTAAAGAGATATCTTCCTTACGTCGAAAGCTATCAAAGAGAGGATGGTACGTTGGAGGCGTTTGGATTGGGGGATTGGCGTCCGCCCGAAAAGATTGGCAATCCACCGCTGATTACGAATGCGTTTTCGGATACCTGTTGCTACTATCAAATGTTACTGTATGCAAGACGTATGGCGGGTATGTTTGATGAGAAAGAGCTCGCCGATTCTTGCGAAATAAAGGCAAAACAACTCAAAAATGCGACACACAAAAAATATATTCACGGCGATGTGGTGGATAATGATAGTCAGGGTTCGCTTGCAGCGGTGTTGTATTTTGGATTGGTGGAAGGCGATCAGGCAAAAATGATTGCGAAAAAGCTCGCGGAATCCATTATCAAAGAAAATTATTTAATCAAAGTCGGGATCATTGGGTTGAAATCCCTATTCACCGTTTTGACTGATTATGGATATATAGATGTGGCTTATCGGATGTTGAATCAATACGAATACCCGTCGCTTGGGTATTGGATGAATAAAGGGGCAACGACGATTTGGGAAAGCTGGCTTGGTGAAGCTTCGAGATGTCATCAAATGATTTCTCACCCGGTTGAATGGATTATTCGTAACGTAGCAGGCTTGCAAAATAAGGGTATTGCATATGATAAATGCTTAATCAAACCATATTTCTTTGATGAGAATTGTAGTGCAGAATGTTCGACGAGAACGCCGAGGGGTGAAATTTCCATCCGTTGGGAAAAGAAAGGTGATGTATTTACGGCAGATATTGTATTGCCCAAGGAGTGTACGGCAAGTTTGGAATTGCCGAACTGTGAAAAAATAGAAGTACAAACAGGAAAATATATACAACAGTTGTAATCTATAAAAAGCTGTAGGTTGCATTAAAATCAAGGAGGAAAAATAAATGAAGAAAAAAATTATAGCGCTGGTTTTAGCGCTTGGTATGTGTTTTGCTTTCGGCGGATGTTTTGGCGGGGGCAATAACAATGGGGATAACTCATCGAGTAATTCTTCTCAAGAACAAACAAATATTTGTAATATTACATTTAAACAAAATGGATATGAAAATATAGTCAAAACGATAAATAAAGGCGAAACTTTAACGGATATTCCTACACCAAAGGGTAAAACTGGTTATACCGTAGTGTGGGATACGACTGATTTTGCAAATATAACCAAGGATATGGTTGTTAATGCGGTGGAGACTGCAAATACTTATACGATTACTTACGATGCTGGAGATGGTACGGTAACTCCAGCGACGCAAGATGTCGTATATGACAGTACGCCCACGCTTGCAACTCCTACGCTTGATGGATATACTTTTACGGGGTGGACGTACAATGGTAATGCGGTACTTGGCAAATGGACCATCGCGGACAATGTAACACTTGTGGCTTCTTGGACGAAAGAGGTTGTCAATACGTATACGGTCACATTTAAACAAGACGGACAGACGGATAAAACGTATGCGAATGTAGAAGAGGGTAGTGACTTTACTGACATTCCCGAAACAGAAGATAAAGTAGGCTATACCGTGGAATGGGATGAGATGGATTTGGCTGCGTTAACGAATATCTCGAGCAATATCATCGTCGAAGCAGTAGAAACAGCGAATACCTATACGATTACTTACGATGCCGGCGACGGTAGTGTAACGCCAGCTACGCAAGATGTTGTATATGACAGCACGCCTACACTTGCAACGCCTACGTTGGATGGATACACTTTCACGGGTTGGACGTATAATGGCAATGCGGTGCTGGGCAAGTGGACGATTGCGGATGACATAACGCTTGTTGCAGGTTGGACGAAAAATCTTGAAAAGTTTACTGTAACATTTAGACAGAACGGACAGACCGATAAGGTTTATACGGATGTCGTAGAAGGCAGTACGTTTACTGATATTCCCGAAACGGCAGATAAAGTAGGCTATACCGTGGAATGGGATGAAACGGATTTGGCTGCATTAACGAATATCTCGAGCAATGTCATCGTCGAAGCGGTAGAAACTGCGAATACGTATACGATTACCTATGATGCGGGTGAGGGTAGTGTAACTCCGACAACACAGGAAGTGGAGTACGATAGTACCACTACACTCGCTACGCCTACGTTGGATGGATATACTTTCACGGGCTGGACGTATAATGGTAATGCAGTATCCGGTAAGTGGACAATTGCGGATGACGTAACGCTCGTTGCGGGTTGGGTTAAAGACGTAGTGCCTACTTATACGGTTACGTTTAGACAGAATGGGCAGACCGATAAAGTATATGAAAATGTGCAGAAAGGAAGCACGTTTACTGATATTCCCGCAACGGTAAATAAAGTAGGTTATACCGTGGAATGGGATGAAACGGATTTGGCTGCGTTAACCAATATTTCGGGCAATGTTGTCGTGGAAGCCATTGAAACGGTAAAAACCTATACGATTACTTTAAATGCTAATGGCGGTACAGTTTCCTCGAAAACAATCACGGTTACTTATGGCGAAGCGTATACCTTAGAAACTCCAACGCATGACGATTACAAGTTTGCGTATTGGACTTATGATGGCGAGCAGGTATCAATGAGTGGTCTTTGGAATATTGATGTTGAAGGAACGGCAATTGAGCTAGTAGCAAAATGGGGAAAAAGTACCTGGACCGGTAATTACTAAATAAGGTAATTATATGACAAATGCAAGATAGCAACAAAGGAGACAATTAATTTGCGTTGGAAGAAAGACCGCGTGGAGCTGCTAATTAATAGCAGCGATCATCGGATGATGATAATTTAACGCGGGAAATTAAAAACTAAAGAAATACGATATATAGCACTTATTGAACAGCGAAAGTTGTTCGATAGGTGCTTTCTTTTTTACTCCATCGACAAAAAAGTAGATAATTATAAAATCTTCGAGCGTATTCGCGCACCTCCGTGTTGGATTTTGTCAAATAAAGCAAAATCATAAAATTATCGGAGGATTATAAAATGAAAAAAAATAATAATATAGATGAACATATGACAACTCAAGACCAAACGGATGCGATTATCAAGTTGCTTACTAATAGCGGTGTGATTAAGGATAAAAGCATTAAGGACAAACAAAGACGCGACGCAGCGCAAAAGAAACGTTTGCAGGCGTATCATAATACCGAACTTCTCTTAAAGAACTATCGTACGATTGCGTGGTTAGTGGAGTGTTTCCCTGAAACAATCGAAGAAGAGCTTGAAGAGCGTTTTGGCGAAGTAGATGACCTTGCTGAAAAGCTCGATCTTGAAATGGCCCTTGGGAATAAACGGTTAGAGAATCGTTTGGAAGGTGTAAGCAAAAACCGTTTGGTATTGGATCGTATCAACGAGGCATTAACGGTATTAAAGAAAATGCCCGGGAATAATGAACGTTTATACAATATTATATATTACACCTACATAACGGATGAAAAGCTGACGCAAACGGATCTTTTGTATCGGTTGGACATTTCAGCGAGACATTATTATCGCCTGAAAGAACAAGCCATCAATATTATTTCTTTACGGTTATGGTCTTCGCCGTCGTCTAATTTAGATAAATGGTTAGAAATGTTGGCTATACTTGGTGGATAATATTATTATAATGTAGGAAAAGGCGCCGTTCTCGAAAGAGTGCGGCGCTTCTTTTTTATTTATTCAAATCATGGCAATTTTTTGTCAGTAAAAAGGCACAAAATTGGCAGTAAATTGGCAGTAAAATGCCGTTGACTTGCCATTTCATATATGTTAAAATGATATCGTCGAAAATTAGGTTTGGCGATAAAAGACGCCGTTTCGGATTCATCCGAGGCGGCGTTTTTCTTTTGCAAAAAAATAAAGGAGGTGGCAGACATGATGAAGCAGGAAAGAAAAACATCAAAAGGTATTGTGGCGTATTGGTCATTAGTTGCAATTGCAGCGGTGATGATTGCCTTGATAGAACCTGTTATGGCAGCGGAAGCGGAAACGGTGTGGGATCGGTTTGGTTCTATTATGAAAGACTTCTATGGTAAGCTTGTAGCAATCAGCACAATCGTTGCAGTAACGATGGCGGCAGTCGCTTTAATCGTGCGTATGGTTTCCCGAAATCAAAAAGCAGTAGATGAAGCAACGGCTTGGTTGAAACGAATCATTATCACTTGGGTGTTATTGAATTCAATCGGTTTAATCGTAGCTTACATTCAACCGCTTGTTGCCGGCGGGAACTACACCGGTTAACGCGAGTTCTGATTCAGCAAAGGAGGTGATGCATATTGCTGGATTGGATTTTTGAAGGAATTGTCGATTGGGTAGCTCGAACAGTAACAAAACTAATGGATTCTGTATCCGGGATATTCCTGGATGCATTGGGCACGGATATGACCGTAATGGAAACATATTTTCCGTTCGTACGTACTGCGTTTACAATAATGCAATACACGGCATGGGCAATCTTATTCTTTGTTACGATATGGCAATTATTCCGTTCGTTCGGAGGACCGGTTGCGGAGGCGGAAAGCCCCTGGATTCTCATTGGTCGCGGCGCATTATTTGCTGTGCTCATTTGGTTTGCAAAACCTATATTCCTATATATACTGCAAATCGCAAGAGCTCCATATACAGCTTTAATGGACATCACAACGTCAGATGCAGGATTTAAGTTTGCAGGCGTTGAAGCCGTTATGAAAAACGGATTGACCAACTTTATATCAACATTATCGGTTGTTGGTGAGATTCTTGTACTAATCCTAATGATTTCTTTGGGTTGGAATTATTTTAAACTCCTGTTAGAGGTCGTCGAAAGATACGTAGTCGTTGGAATCTTATGCTATACATCTCCGTTGGCTTATTCAATGGGCGCATCTAAGGCGACGACTCAAGTATTTAAGTCGTGGTGCAGGATGGTTGGCGCGCAACTTTTATTGCTGGTTATGAACGTATGGTTTTTACGAGCTTTTAACAGTTCAGTAGGGCAATACGTCGCAACGGGCGGTGCATTGTCTAATGGCAAAGGCAACGTCTTTTTATGGCTATTCTGCGCAATTGCATTCTTGAAAACAGCGCAGCGCTTTGATTCTTATCTATCATCAATAGGATTGAACGTAGCGCAAACTGGTTCGGGAATGGGAATGGAAATTTTGATGGCAGCACGAGTTATGACAGGCGTTGGTAGCGGTTTTATGCGCGCTGGACGTGTTTTTTCTGGCGGTGGTATGGCTGGCGTCGCTACAGGCGGTGGAATTATGTCTGGCTTTGCAAATAAATTCAATTCCAATTCCTTTGTTCGCGATGCAGTTGTTCAAGGTGGAACTCGAATGGGTGCAGGCGGTGCAGTAGGATTCTTTGGACGAGTATTTGGGGGAATTGCTGCTCGAAACGGAGCAACGCTGAGTGGTAATTCAATTTCTTCGGTGGCAAATCAATCCCCGAAGGTTTCAGGTAAAATCGGCGGTGAAATTGCGGATAGAAGCTTGGGAAATTATATTCCTCAAATGCAAGGTAAGCAATTATCCAATACGCAAATATCAGGTGGTAGAATCAGTACAAACGTTATTGGCGCAGACGGTAAAACAACTTCCGTTGATATGTTTAATAGCGGACAGTTTGAAAGACCTGGCAGCCCTCATGCGACAGTATCGGCAACGGATGGCTCTACTTGGTATCAACTGGCGAGCGGAAGCAATACACAAGAGTTTTACAATGTCCCCACCTTTACTGGTGGAGCAGGCGAAGCTCCGCAAGTAGAAGCAACGTTTCCTGATGCTTCGCCAGGAACAACCCTTCGAACGGTGGATAACGGCGTAATTGCAGCGAATACGCCGGAGGGGGAAACGATTTGGTATAACAGTGCTTATTATGATGAACCTGACGCGCCGCATTCGACGATAGATGCATCAAATGGGGTAAGTTGGTACACAATGCAACCCCACGCTGAATCGCCTGATTTTGAGCCAGCTTCGGAAGCGTCGTCATATAACATTGCACAATTCCAATCGTTTATGCCTGGTTATGAGGAACAGGTTTCGCTCGTCAATGGTTCGGATAGAGCATATGGACATTTTGAAGTTCGTAATAATGACGGCTCCGGGACGGCGTTTTATGACGTTTCCCAATATGCTGCACCGCGCGGAGATTATCGGGTTTATGAAGATGTTAACGGCGGGCAGTGGTATGCAATTCATGGCGAATCTGCTGTTGAACGCAGACCTGTATATGAAAATGGCGCGCCAGTTTATAACGAAAACGGAAATGTTAAAACCGTTTCTGTTGAGACAGTACGGTATAATTCCACGCCTACAAGATACGCGGCGCCTAAGAGAAGGGAGCCCATAGAAAATCATGCACCGAACAGAAAAAAGGAATAAAAGGAGGTGATAAAAATGGCAGAACCGACGAAGCAGCATTCAAGTGAAGGTTCAGACAACTACGGAAATGCGGCCAGGCAAATGGCGAAAGCGGCAAAAAATGCAGGGAAAACTGCAAAAGCTGCAAAGGATGGTGTCAAAGCGACTGTAAACGCCGCAGCTTCGACGGTAAAAGGTGGGGCAAAGGTCGGTAAAACAGTTGCGACTATAGCAAAAGGAACGGCAGCAGGCGGACTTTGGGGCGCGATTATTGCAGCGGCTTGGTCACTCAGGCGTACATTGTTTAAGATTTTGGTGTGCGTATGTATGTTTGTTTTAATCCTAATCATCGTAATTGTATCTTTACCGATAATTGTCTTGGAAAATCTTGTTGGATGGAATAAGGCGGATTTTGGTCAAGGCACAAACGCATTATACGCATCTTATGACGACTTATCGTTATCTATTGCAGATACGATCAACGGGGCATATCAATCGACATTTGATAATGTTATGAATATGATTACCCTGGGCGGATATGACAGAGCATTATCCTTACTAAACTTTGTAGATAATGCGGTTGGAAATATTACATATGATACTTGTTATATTTTAGCGTCATATTCCGTTTCAATGCTGCAAAATGGAACGAGCAAAGAAAACCTAATTCAAAAGATGGAAAGCGTATCTGATAGAATGTTTCCTATCAGTTATGAAGAATGTAGCGAAACAAGAGCAATCTTTGACGGTGATGTAACGCTATATGAAGTTGTCCCATATTTGGTGTGCACAATTATGCCGTTTAACGACAGCGTGCTTTTAGATGCGTTTAATTTGGATTTAGACGCACTGTATCAAGATAGTGGGATGACGAACGGAGAATACGTAAATTATTTATCCAATGCGTTAAAGAAAACGTTAGGGGAAGCGTAAATACTACGCGTAAAAAATTATAAAGAATAAAAGGAGATATAATCATGACTAAGAAAAATAAGATTTTGGCAGGCGTTTTGGCGGGTGTTTTGGCGTTGGGTGTTGCAGGTACTGCTTTAGTATGTTGCGAGCCTAACAAGGATAAAAAGCCTACGGAAAGTGGGAGTAGTCAGCAGACGGAATCTTCCACTAATCAGGTAACTGGAGATTCTGGCAACGTCTTGGACGAAGAAGTTAACGTTATGCCTGCTCGTATGACATTTAGACAGGCACGTGCAATTTCTGGAAGTTCAGAATATAGCAGTGTGACCGTACAAGCCACAGTAAAACCTGATAATGCTACGAATAAGAACGTGGCATGGTCGGTAGCATTCGTAAATCCCACAAGTAAATGGGCGACGGGTAAATCTGTAACGGATTACGTTACGGTGAAACCGCAAGCCGAGGGCAGTAACATTGCAACCGTTGAATGCTTAAAGCCTTTTGGCGAGCAAATAAGAATCACAGTTACAAGTGAATCCAACCCTGAAGCAAAGGCGGAAACCACAGTAGACTTTGCAAAGCATATTTTAAAAGTTCCGTTCGATGTGCAATGTTTTGAGGAAAATTACAGCGTCATGGATAAAGATTTCGCTATGGATGCGTTGTATTTGAATGTTGGGCTTAGTTGGGATTTGTGGATTGACGAACCCGCTTGTGTTTACACCGATTACACGGTAGATGATGATTTTGATACCGTCCTTGAAATTACTTGCAACGAAGATGTATTGGCACAATTCAATGCGGATACTGGATTTTTTGTGGAACCTGCAACGTTGGAACGTAATGAAACCGAGGGAGCAATTTACGGCTCACTGATGTCTACCTTGGATGGTGTTAATTGGAATGTGCTTGAATACAGCAACAAGCTCAATAATTGGTTTAAGGAAAACACCGACAAGGCGATGTTCACTCTTCGATATAAAGCGGTAGGACAGTATTCGACCTATGAGGCGGAAATTCCAATCTTTGTGAACGTGGACGAGCTCAGTGTGATTGTAACGGAAATCAAGCTTAACCAAAGCACTATTCTCTTTTAACTAAAACAGGAGGGAACAGAAAAATGAAAATTAAAAGGATTATAGCGCTTATTTTAATAACGGCAATCGTATATACGGGTATAGCTTCTTTGGTTGCGTGGCTTATTATACGTTCAGAGAGAAAGGATACGCGAGCTAGTAATTATTCAACCGAAAGCGTGTTCACTGACAGCGGTGATATGGAAATTATCGATGATGAAGGCGCTGCTATTCGCATAATTAGTAAGAAACTTACTAAGAAACAGTATGCGGCTTACAGTATTTCAAATGATGCATTGGATGCGTACACGCTTACCGCAACGGTTAACCCTGCAAAAATTACAAACTTTGTCGAGCTTGACTGGACGGCGGAATGGTATCGGGCTGACATGACTTGGGTTGCAGGCGAGGATGTATATGACTATATAAAGGTTACGCCTAGCGGCGATCTTGGACATCAAGCAACGATTGAGTGCTTAAAAGGTTGGGATGAGCCTGTTATAGTGAAAGCGTCATTAAAAGACACTCCTGGTATATATGCATCGTGCTGGTGTGCTTATATTATGCGCTATGGAAAGGCAAGCGCGACACTTGAAGACGGAACGTTTATTCCATTTGAAAAAGATGAAACTCCGCATTTCACATTAGAAACAACGAGTATGGGAAAGGGTAAGCTCATGTTTACGGGGTTGACAGACAGGAAAGGAACAAGCGATACATCAGTCTTTGATTTATCAATGACAATCCACGATGTATTGGCAGAGAAGTTGCGTGATGCAGGCTTTAACGTGAATAGTAAAACTGTAATTTATGGAAATCCGCTGTATTCTCCGCAGTTACAGTTGTCTAAGTATGGTTATGACACGATGCTGTATTTGCCCGGTGCCGATGCAGCGATAGTGGGGACCGAACAAAGCAATCTCATCAAGCAAGGCTACTTGTGGGCGACGAGTGGAACGGACGAAGACAGTTCATTATCTCAACAGGAACGAGATGCATATAATCGTTATCGTGAGGCGGTTCTTGCTGCGTGGGAAGAATCTGACGAGTTTTTGATTACGCTTACTTTAACGCAGTATGACAGCAAAGAGAATAGAATCGTGTTAAGAACGTATAATACACAGATGGATTTCGTTGCTAATGAGATTATCCCGGAACTTCCTTCTCAAAATCTTTGTTAGTATTTTCAAGATGATTATCTGAAATGATAAAATTGAGGTGACTAAGTATATATGAAGGATGATAACATTTATTATATTCCAGCAAATTACACCGATTCAGGTAAATGGTTTGGCGGATTGATTTCGGCAAGAAATATGGTTGAAAGCATCGTCTTGGTCTTAGGTCTTGGATATCTTGAATATGCATTTATTCCAATGACGGGCACAGTGAGAATCATTGTAATGATTTTAACGCTTTTACCGTTAGGTACGGTGGCTTTGATTGGTATTGATGGGGATTCGCTTTGTCAGTACTTAATTCGAATAGGCAAATATCTGTTTCGACGTCGAAAAATACATTTTAGTAAGGCGGTGATCAAGAATGAGCAAAAGAAAACTTGAAACTGTATTAGATTTTCTACCGATTAAAGATATTCGACACGGCATCATTGAAATGATTGACGGTCGATACTTAAAAATCTTGGAAATTGAACCTATCAATTTCATGTTAAGGTCGGAAGATGAACAGTATAATATCATTTCTATGTTTGCCAGTTGGCTGAAAATAGTTCCTATGCGTTTGCAATTTAAAAGCATAACGAGAAAAGCCGATTCAGATCGCCATATATCGATATTGAAGGACGAACTTGCCAAAGAAGAAAACGTTCATTGCAAAAAGCTGGGAGATGATTACATAGGTCTTATCAAAGACGTAGGGAATAGGGAAGCGTTGACAAGAAGATTTTTTCTAATATTTGAATACGAATCCCCGCATCGTGCTTTTGATGATTTTGGAATGGTATATTCCGTTATGCAAACGGCAGAGCAGAATGCACGTGCGTATTTCGCGTTATGCGGCAATTCAATTTTGGAACCTAAAAACGAGGATGAAGCGACGGCGGAAATACTATATATGTATTTTAATCGTCGCTCTTGCGTTGAGGAGCCTTTTGCGGAGCGAGTGGAAAAAATTGTCTTAGATACCATGCGGGCGGAAGGTAAAGTTTTGGGCCTTGATTCTGTACCTGCTATCCCCATTTCATCTTTTATTGCTCCGCGCGGCATTGACTTTACGTGCGCGAATTATTTCGTTATGGATGGATTATATTACGTTGTAATGTATATCAAAGC
>JAZRBK010000284.1:0-5281 GCA_045635025.1 Candidatus Scatosoma sp. | reverse complement strand
GGCGTTATTGTCAGTGATTATGCAGCTATTTGGGAGCTTATCGCTCACGGCTATGCCGAGGATGAAGAGGATGCGGCGTATAAGGCGATGATGGCTGGCGTGGACGTGGAAATGTGTTCTACGATGTACGCGCATAACCTTGAACAGTTGTTACAAGAAGAAAAAATCACCGAAAATCAAATTGATAAAGCTGTCTTGCGCGTTTTGCGCTTGAAAGAAATGCTTGGTTTATTTGAAAAGCCTTATGGGAATGCTGATACAAAGAAAGCGAAGGAAGTGATTTTATGTAAAAAGCACCGCGAAATCGCAAGAAAAGCGGTGGAAGAAAGCGCAGTTCTTTTGAAGAACGACGGGGTTTTACCGTTGAAAAAAAATACAAAATCGGTGGCAGTCATCGGGCCTCATGGCGATACGGGGCACGTACTCGGTTGGTGGCTTTGCGGCGGCTTGGCGGAAGAAACGGTCACCGTTTGCGACGGCTTGCGAGGATATGATAAAAACTTGGAAGTGCGCTACGCAAAAGGCTGTGAAATCGGCTGGAACAGCACGGACGAAAGCTATATTCCTGAAGCAGTAGAGCTTGCAAAAAACAGCGAAGCAGTGGTGTTTTGCCTTGGCGAAAAGGAAGAAGAAAGCGGCGAGTCGAATAACAAAACGAATCTTGATTTGCCTGAAGTACAGTATAAGCTGTTGGAAGAAGTTCTTGCGGTTAACCAAAACGTTGTGGTGTTGCTCTTCACGGGCAGACCGCTTGCGATTACCCGTTTAAATAGGATTGCGCCTGCGATACTCAACGTGTGGTGGCCTGGGACGGAATGTGGTTCAGCCGTTGCAAATTTGCTGTTTGGCAAAGTCGTTCCGTCGGGAAAAATCACGATGACCTTCCCGTATTCTTCGGGACAATGCCCCATTTATTACAATCATTGTCAAACGGGCAGACCAAGTCCATATGGCAGATATGACATTTTGCACGCAACGCGGTATTTGGATACGCCGAACGAGCCTCTCTATTGTTTCGGATATGGCTTGAGTTATACTTCATTTGCGTATTTTGGCTTAGAATTAAGCGCGGATACAATGCAATGTGGTGGCGAGATTACGGCAAGTATCACCGTTACCAACACGGGCAAATGTAAAGCAAAGGAAACGGTGCAGCTTTATATTCGCGACTTGGCAAGCTCGCACGTGCGTCCTATAAAGGAATTAAAGGGCTTTGAAAAAGTGGAATTAGATGTAGGCGAAAGCAAAAAAATATCCTTTTCGATTACGGAAGAAATGCTTGCTTACTATGGGGCAGATATGTGTCGAATGGCAGAAAAGGGCAAATTTCGAGTATTTATCGGCGGAAATAGCGACGTTACGGAATATAAGGAATTTCAGCTTTTATAATCTTGGAAATATAAGAAAATGAAAAATACTACGGTAAAACAAACGGTTCTTGATATAGCAACGGCAATAATAGCAGGCTTGATTGTGGCGATTGCCTATTATTTCTTTCAAAATAGCAATGGTTTTGCACCTGGTGGTGTAGGCGGTTTGGCAACGATTACCTACCATTATCTTGGTATATGTGGCATCGATTTTCCTTGGGCAATTTTGATGGTTGCCTTCAATATTCCTATTTTTATCCTCGTAAGTATTTTCGTCAATAAAAAACTGGGACTATACTTAATTTTATATATGCTTGTGCAATCATTCAGCACGGAACTTTTCGAGTTGTTCGGTTGGAAACCCTATTGTGAGGCGAATAATGTAGAGGATTTTGAAATTGTTTTTGCTTGTATTGCGACGGGTGTTGTTTCTGGCGCGGCTTTTTCGTTGATGCTTAGACGATTCGGCGCGAGCGGTGGCACGTACGCCATTTCTGCATTGATTAAGAAAGTGAAGCCTGAAACGAATATTGCTTACGTATCGTTTTTGTTGGATTCCAGCGTCGTAGCCATTGCATTTTTTGTGTATGGCATGAAAATTACACCTGTTATATGTACGCTCCTGAACTTGTTTATCGCAAATGTTGTGGTTGATTATTTCTTAGCTGGGTTAAAGCGTGGGTATAAGTTTGAAATCGTTACGGATAAGCCAGAAGAAATGGCAGCGGAACTCATGGAAAAACTTGGGCATGGCGTTACGGAGATTCGAGTGCAGGGTATGTATTCGCATACGGAAAAGCATATGGTAGTGTGCATTATTCGGAAAAAACAAATCGGGGAAATGATGAAAATCATTAATAGCTATAAAGGTACGTTTGCAAGCTTTGCGCAAGTGAACGAGGTTTTTGGTCGATTTAAATCGTAAGAGGATAGATACCATGTTAAAGGAAAAATTTAAAGATATTTTTGAAACTGAAGCAGAATATATTTTTTCTGCGGCAGGGCGTGTAAACCTTATCGGTGAACACGTGGATTATTGCGGTGGGCAGGTTTTGCCTGCCGCTTTGTCCCTGAAATGCCAAGTAGCAGTTAGAAAGAATGGTACAAACTTGATGCGTATTGCGGCAACGACGATAGACGCTCGTGCGGAGATTGATTTAACAAATACAGGCGCATATTGCGACCTTGAATGGGGAATGTATCAAGCAGGCGTTGCGGACGAACTGAAAAAGGCAGGATATAATCTTGTCGGTTGCGATATTTTGTATGATTGCACCGTGCCGTTTGGCAGCGGACTTTCTTCATCGGCAGCAATCGAAGTCGTAACAGCGTATGCACTTGCAAAGCTTGGCGGAAATAAAATAGACAAGGTAGAGCTTGCCGTATTATCGCAAAAGGCGGAAAATAATTACTGCGGTGTAAATTGTGGTATTATGGACCAGTTTGCATCAGCGAACGGCAAGAAAGACCACGCCGTTTTGCTCAACTGTGCTACGCTTGAATATACGCATGTTCCGCTTGATTTGAAAGATTGCGTGTTGGTGCTTGCAAACTGCAATAAACCGCATAACTTGCGTGAAAGTAAATATAATGAACGCCGTAGCGAAGTGGAAACGGCGCTTCAAATTTTACAAACGAAAGTAAAAGCGGAGAACCTTTCGCAAGTTTCTACCGCTGACGTGGAAAAATATCGCGATTTGTTAGGAGATACGATTTATCGCAGGGCAAAGCACGTTACAAGCGAATGCGAAAGAGTAAGACAAAGCGTAATAGCCTTGAATAACGGCGATTTGGAAATGTTCGGCAAGCTGATGTGTGAATCTCATCATTCCTTGCGTTACGATTACGAAGTAACGGGTAAGGAATTAGATACGCTTGCGGAGGCAGCGCAGGCACAGGAAGGCTGTATCGGTTCGAGAATGACGGGCGCAGGATTTGGCGGCTGTACGGTCAGTCTTGTCAAAAAAGAGCGCGTAGATGCATTTATCGAAAACGTAGGGAAACAATATAAGGCAGTTATCGGCTACGACGCGTCGTTTTACGTTGCGGAAATTGCCGACGGGATTATAGATGAAAATATCTAAAGAACGACAAAAAAATTTTTCTTAAATGATGGCGGGTTAGTTAATGTTGGAAAGATTATTGGAAAATTTTCGATTAGAACAATTATGGTGGGCAATGGATTTAATTCTTGCTGCGCTATTGGGATTTTTTATTGGATTAGAAAGAAAATATAGGGATAAAGAAGCTGGAATAAGAACGCACACAATCGTATCGTTTGGTGCGGCTTTAATGATGATAATTTCTCGTTATGCCTTTGGGGATGAGGCTGATTCGGCTCGGGTTGCTGCGCAGATTGTAGCAGGCATCGGTTTTTTAGGGGCAGGGATTATCGTTTACAGAAAAAATGTGGTACACGGTCTTACTACCGCGGCTGGCGTATGGGCAACTGCGGGTATCGGTATGGCATGTGGCGGTAGCTTATGGTTGATTGCTATACTTGCGACCATAATATTGATTTTAATTCAATGGTGTTTACATAGAAAAATTTTTCGGCACAAGAAGATATATTCAATAAAAATTATTTTTGTGCAAAAAACTGACGAGCGTGAGCAAGTAAAGAAATTATTTGATATAGATCGATATAATCGGCTTATAGTTGAAAGGCAAGGTGAAGAAATGATTTATCAAGCAATTTTGGATACAGACGAGGAATATTCATCTACCCAAGTTGATGAAATAATGAAATCACATGCTTTTATACGTTCTATCGAAAGATATGATGATAATTAGAGATTAGCATCGAAAAGTAAGGAAGGAATAAGAAATATGAAAAAAGTACAAAAGATAGCAATTATGACGGGCGGTGGGGATTGCTCTGGGTTGAATCCCGTTATCCGTGCGGTCGTAAAAACGGCAATTATGAAATACGGTTTGGAAGTGGTAGGAGTTCGTCACGGTTATCACGGACTTTATCACGGTGATTTTATCAAGCTTGGCTTGGAAGACGTAGAAGAAATTATCACGCGCGGCGGTACGATTTTGTACAGCTCCAACAAGGACAACCTTTTCCAGTATCCCATTAAGGATGCGGAAGGGAACTTCGTCCGTGATGAAAACGGAAAGCTTACTTACGAGGACGTTTCGGACGTAGCGGTAGAGCATTTGAAAGGAGCAGGTATCGATGCATTGTTCATTTTGGGTGGTGACGGTACGCTTACTTCAGGTAGAGATTTTGCGAGAAAGGGCGTAAACGTCGTGGCTATCCCTAAGACGATTGACAATGATTTGGCGTTCACCGATTATACCTTCGGCTTCGATACGGCAATTTCCGTAGCGACGGACGGTTTGGATAGAATTCGCACCACAGGTATGTCCCACCACAGAATTATGGTCGTGGAAATTATGGGGCGCGGTGCGGGCTGGATGACGTTGCACGCAGGTCTTGCAGGTGCCGCGGACGTTATCTTGATTCCCGAAATTCCTTATGATATCAATAAGGTTGCAGAAAAGATTAAGATGGACAAAGCAAATGGTAAAGAATTTTCTATCGTTGCTGTTTCAGAAGGTGCAAAATCCTTAGACGGAAAGCAGGTTGTCGCAAAAATCATTGAAGATAGTGCGGATTCCATTCGTTTGGGCGGTGTCGGCGCAGTCGTTGCAGACCAGCTTGAAAAGCTTGTTGATTCGGAAGCAAGAGCAACAACTCTTGGGCATATTCAGCGTGGCGGTGTCCCTACGGCGCACGACAGAGTACTCTCATCTCGTTACGGTTATGCGGCGGTAGAACTTTGCATGAAAGGCGAGTTTGGCAAGATGGTGACCTTGCAGGGGGATACGATGGGCGCAATTTCCTTGGAAGACGTTATTGGTCAAAAGACGAAAAACGTTGACCCGAACGGCGAGCTTGT
>JAZRBK010000283.1:0-1444 GCA_045635025.1 Candidatus Scatosoma sp. | reverse complement strand
CAGGCACGGTCGTGGATAAGCTCAGTTACGAGGGAATCGTGGGCTCGGTAGCGGGGGACGATACCCTTTTAATCGTTTGCGAAAACGACGAACTTGCTCTTTCCGTCGTAGAGAAAATTAACGCTTTTATCAGATAACCGTTAAACAATCCTACAAATAATCCAATAAATAACCGTCAAGACTATTTTTATCAAGGGAATATAAAGAAAAATGTTATCAAAGCTGACCATAAAAAACGTAGCGTTGATTGAAAATGCGGAAATAGAGTTTCACGAGGGATTAAACGTCCTTTCCGGTGAAACGGGAGCGGGAAAATCGGTCATTCTCGATCCCGTCAATTTCGTTTTAGGGGCAAAAGCCGACCGTACGATGATACGCTACGGGGAAACGGAATGTATGGTAAAAGCGGAGTTTTTTGTTCCCGAAACTTCGAAAACGGTCGCTGCGCTCCGTGACTTGGATATTGATACGGACGGGGAAGTGATTATCTCCCGTAAGTTTTCAGAAAACGGGAAAAACGCCATAAAAATTAACGGCAGCACCGTAACGGCGACGATGCTTCGGCAGGTAACCGATTCCCTCGTGGACGTGCACGGACAGAGCGAACATTTCTTTTTATTGCAGGAAAGCAACCAGTTAAAAACTCTCGACGAGGTAGTGGGCGACGAACTCGCACCGTATAAGCTCGTTTTGCGGGAGCTGTTACAAGAGAAAAAACGCATAGACGAACAAATGAAAATGCTCGGCGGGGACGAGCAAGAACGCAGCCGCCGTTTGGACGTGCTCCGTTTTCAAATCGACGAAATCGAAAGCGTGGATTTGAAAGAGGGCGAAGAGGAAGAACTGCTCGCCAAGCGCAATAAAATCAACAATCTTGAAAAAATTATTGCTGCTATTAAAGAGGCTACCGAAGCGCTTTCGGGGGAAAGGGGCGTTCTCGACGGGTTACGCCACGCAAACCGCGCGATTTTGGGGATTTCTCGCCTTGACGAGAGTTATCGCCAACTCTGCGATAAAATCGAGAGCGTAGCCATAGATGCGAGCGACGTTGCGGACACGCTTGCTTCGGTTGCAGACGAGCTGTATTTTGACGAAAACGAGGCGGAAGAAACGGAGCTTAGATTAGACGCTATCCGCGCGTTAAAGCGCAAATACGGTGCAAATAAAGCGGAGATAGACGAATATCTTGTAAAAATTAACGAAGAATACGAACTTCTCTCCGATTGCGAGGGAAAATACGCGCAGTTGACGGAAGAAAAAACGAAAAATGAAAAGAATATTTTCAAGACCTGTCAAGCGATTTCCGCTTTGCGAAAATCTCACGGCGAAGCTTTTTGCAAACGCGTTATCGAGGAATTGAAAACGCTGAATATCCCAAGTGCCTCTTTTGCCATTTCCTTTAACGAGTACACGCTAAGTCGGATCGTAGCCATGTCGTTCTGTG
>JAZRBK010000282.1:0-2040 GCA_045635025.1 Candidatus Scatosoma sp. | reverse complement strand
TAACGTTCTTTTTCGCTGTTTCTGCGTTTTTTAACGCGTTTTTACGCTTTTTAGCGTAACGTTTTAATCGACGATACCTACGATAACCGCGTCGCAAGGCGCACTCGTATTATGTAACGCCAAGCGGGCAGAACTGCCCGTCGTGATGAGTACCGTTTCGCCGATACCCGCGCCGACGCTATCGACCGCGATGAGATATTCGCCCGTCAACTCGCCGTTTTTCATAAGCTCCACTTCCATAAACTTAGAGCCGACAAGCGATTCTTGTTTTCTCGTGGATACGATATTCCCTCTGATAATACCTCTTAACATAGTTTACTCCTTGACAATCTTTACCTTAAAGCCGTTGCCAATCCCCGTGGCGTTCGCATCGTCCGTGTCTACGTGCATTTCCAAGCTGAAATCGGGGCTAACCCGAACTTGTACGTCATACCAACGGGTGCGGCGTTTTCCCTCGACGTCTACAATTACCGTATCGCCGTCCTTTACGCCGAACTTCTTCCCGTCTGCGGGGGACATATGAATATGACGGTTTGCGATAATACAACCCTCTTTGAGTTCTACAACCCCTTTCGGACCGATAATCGTTACACCTGCCGAGCCTTCCGTTTTACCCGATTCACGCACGGGCGGTTTTACCTTCAAAACGTAAGAGTCGGTCATAGAAATCTCTACTTGCGATTTACTGCGGAGCGGACCTAATACGCGCACGTTTTCAATCGGGCGCATCGCAGGACCAATAAGGGTAAGCGTTTCTTTGCAGGCGTATTGCCCCGGCTGTGATAAATCTTTGAGCGGCGTTAATTCGTACCCCTCGCCAAAAAGCGTGGCTAAATCTGCCTTATTCAAATGAATATGCCGATTGGATACGCCGACGGGCACTTCGTTTTCAGCTGCTTTCAACGCGCCGCCGTTCATCTGAGAAAGAATATCCGCTACCATTTCCGCAATTTTTGCGTTTGAAATCTCCATAATACTTGCTCCAATGCTTGTTTGTTACGTTTGTTACGTTTGTTTTGTTTGTTTTTGTTGGACGTATTCGTCCTATTTTTCCGTTTTTCACGTATTGAAAAACCTCCATACTACCCAAATCTTACAACTTGGGTAGTATGGTTTTCCGCTTTTTATAATCTTAAACGATTATTTAATGCTGGGAAGAAGTTTTTCAACGTCTGCGTGGGGACGAGGAATTACGTGCGTTGCGATTACTTCGCCAAGTGCCGTAGCTGCCGCCGTACCTGCTTCGACTGCCGCTTTTACCGCGCCTACGTCGCCGCGTACCATAACGCTTACCAAACCGCTACCGATTTTCTCGCTGCCGATAAGGACTACGTTCGCCGCCTTGACCATTGCGTCCGCCGCTTCAATCGCTGCAACCAAACCTCTGGTTTCCACCATACCTAATGCTTCCATTTTTCAATCCTCCTGCTTTTTGTTTTTTCTTTTTTTATTACTTAAAGCTATGCTTTAATATAACCTTCGTAAAGCCCTTTAACCCGTCGTTAAAAAACGCATAACGTCGGGGTGCGGGCGTGCGATAACCTCGCATACCTTGACGTTGCCGACTTCGGCAGCCGCCGCCGCTCCTGCCTGCAAAGCCGCCGTTACGGCGGAAACTTCGCCCTCGACAACAACCGTCACCAATCTGCCGCCAAGGCGTTTTTCTACGTGTATTAGCTTAACGTCCGCCGCTTTCACCATAGCATCTAAACCCGTGATTGCCGCGACCATTGCTTGTACTTCGAGTAGTGCGATTGCTTTCATTGCCTTTCTCCTTTTCGGCAAGCCCGTCCGTCTTTTCAAACGGGCTTACCGCCTGTCAACCTCTCTTGCTTATTTAATGCTGGGAAGAAGTTTTTCAACGTCTGCGTGGGGACGAGGAATTACGTGCGTTGCGATTACTTCGCCAAGCGCCGTAGCCGCCGCCGTACCTGCTTCGACTGCCGCTTTTACCGCGCCTACGTCGCCGCGTACCATAACGCTTACCAAACCGCTACCGATTTTCTCGCTGCCGATAAGGACTACGTTCGCCGCCTTGAC
>JAZRBK010000281.1:0-2721 GCA_045635025.1 Candidatus Scatosoma sp. | reverse complement strand
TACGCGCTTGCAAGGGATACGTGGTGGCGTTAGCCGTCGAGGGCGAAAAGCTTTCGAGCGAAAGCTTGGCGGCGAAAATCCAAAAGCTTGCCGACGTTGGGCAGGATATAACGTTTATTATCGGTTCGTCTTGCGGGCTTTCGGAACGGGTGAAAAAAGCGGCAGATTTTTTGCTTTCCTTCTCGGATATGACCTTTCCCCACCAACTTATGCGCGTGATTTTGTCCGAGCAAGTTTACCGCGCTTATATGATTAACGCGGGGGCGACCTATCACAAGTAACAAGGAAACTTTTTTCTTGCGCGCGCGTATATTGTATGCGTGGATATTTATGAAAAAACGACGCTCTTTTACGAGCGAGTAAAAACGGAAAAGAGTATTATCGGAAAGAGTTTATTCGGACGCAATATTTACGCCGTAAAACTCGGAAAGGGTTCGCCCGTGGGAATTGCTCAGTACGCGATACACGGACGGGAATGGATTACGGCGGAACTCGCGTTCGAGCATTACGCCCGCGGTTTAGAAAAGGGCAGTTTTTGGTTGATACCGCTTTCTAACCCCGACGGAGCGCTCCTCTCACAGAAAGGACTTTCTTCCGTGAAAAACAAGCGGGCGCAAAAACGGTTGCTTGCAATCAACGGCGGGAAAGAGGATTTTTCCCTTTGGAAAGCGAACGGACGGGGGATTGACCTCAACGTCAATTTTGACGCGGCTTGGGGGAAAGGAGTGAAAAACGTTCGAACGCCGAGTGGCGAAAACTGTATCGGGGCAATGCCGTTTAGTGAAACGGAAACGCTCGCACTTAAAAACTTTACGGAAAAAATCCACCCTGATTACACGCTTAGCTATCACACCAAAGGGGAAGAGGTTTATTGGTATTTTTATCAATCCA
Source organism: Candidatus Scatosoma sp. (assembly GCA_045635025.1). GTDB lineage: Bacteria > Bacillota > Clostridia > Christensenellales > Borkfalkiaceae > Scatosoma. Next base: position 1,830 of record JAZRBK010000281.1, on the reverse strand, counting down.
TGCGTACCTGCCTACGGGATAAGCTGCTCGCAATCCGTATATCTAAGGAAACGGGATATCCGCTTGCCTATGCAAAGGGGAGTGTGGGCGGTTATAAAGATTGGTGTATCGAATACTTAAAAATCCCTGCTTTTACAATAGAAGCGGGCGGGGATTGGTTAAAACACCCCATTGGGGAAGAGGGCTTAAATAATATCGTCGTAAAGAACAAAGACGTGCTTTACGCGTTATCGGAGGAGTTTACGTTACTACGATGAAAAGACGGACAAGAGAAGAAAAATATATGCAGGCGGCGATTCGGGCGGCAAAACGTGGCTTAGCACAGGGCGAAGTGCCTATTGGCGCGGTAATCGTATACGAGGAAAAGGTAGTCGCGAGCGGTTATAACCGCCGTGCAAAATTGCAACTTGCTTCCGCACACGCGGAAATGATGGCGATAGACCGTGCCTGTAAAAAGTTCCGTTCTTGGCGTTTGCCCGAGGGGTGCGAGTTATACGTTACCTTAGAACCTTGCCCGATGTGTATGGGTGCGTGCTTGAACGCGCGTGTGGACAAGGTATATTTCGGCGCGCACGAACAAAAGGGGCGTTCGCTTACGGCGCAGCTCGCCGAGGCGAATTTGCTCAATCATAAAACGGAAGTGGTCGGCGGGGTAGCCAAGGAGGAATGTTCCGCGCTTTTAACCTCGTTTTTTGCGGGTATGCGGCAAAAGCAAAAAGAGGAAAAGGAAAGGAAAAAAGAAATGGGGGAATAATTTTGAAAATCCCCCCGTCAAAACCCTTGACTTAATTTTTGAAAAAAGGTATCATAGAATATGATAAGAGGTAAGCGCGTTTATACGTTCTTAACTTCAAAAGATACGATTTGAAAAACATTCGACCGTTTATCGCGGGAAAGCGACGGCGGCGAAAAAAATAAAAGGAAGGTTATTATACAGATGATAACACACGGCAACGAAATCAAATTGTTTTCCGGTAATTCCAACCGCATTTTAGCGGAGGCGATTGCCAAAAAGCTCAATACCGAGCTTGGCGAAATCGAGGTTAGCACCTTCTCCGATGGGGAAATTAACGTCCACATCGCAGAAACCGTTCGCGGTAGAGACGTATTCATCATTCAGTCTACGTGCTCGCCTGTGAACGATAATTTAATGGAACTCTTGATTATGATTGACGCGGCAAAGCGCGCGTCGGCAGGGCGTATTACGGCGGTTATGCCTTACTTTGGTTATGCCCGTCAAGACAGAAAAGCGCGTTCTCGCGACCCCATTACGGCAAAGCTCGTGGCAAATCTTATCACGGCGGCGGGCGCGGACAGAGTACTTACGATGGATTTACACGCGGAACAAATCCAAGGTTTCTTTGATATTCCCGTAGATAATTTGCTCGGCGGACCTACCCTTTGCAATTATTTTGCAAAGAAAGGCAATATCGACGTTGTCGTTGCTCCCGACTTGGGCAGCGTTAAGCGTTCGAGAAAGGTTGCGGAAAAGTTCGGTGTGCCTATCGCTATCATCGACAAACGCCGTCCTAAGGCGAACGTTATGGAAGTTATGAGCATTATCGGCGACGTAAAAGGCAAGAGATGTCTTATGATTGACGATATGATTGACACGGCGGGTACGCTTTGCCAGGGAGCACAAGCGATTAAACACGCTGGCGCGACGGAGATATACGCGGGCTGTACGCACGCGGTACTCAGCGGTCCTGCAATCGAGAGATTGAAGAATTCTGCAATTACCAAACTCGTAATGTTGGATACCGTACATCTTCCCGACGAAAAGAAGTTGGATAAATTCGAAGTATTAAGCGTCGCTGATATTTTCGCGGC
>JAZRBK010000280.1:0-1914 GCA_045635025.1 Candidatus Scatosoma sp. | reverse complement strand
CCTAAGACCGGCTTGGCCTCCGACTTCGAATGCTACTGCCTGTTTTGCATCTTCAGGGCTGTCTGCGTTCGTTCTTACGCCGAGCGCTTTATATTTGTCTGCAAGTTCCATGATACGGCCAAAGTAACCGGAGTTGGGATCTGCAGGAACGGTCTTGATAAGGCAATCGTAAATGTTACCCGTGGAACCGTCAAGGGAGAGTACGTCGCCTTCGCGGAAGATTTTACCAGCGAGTTCGAAATACTTTTCTTCTTCGTGCATTTTGATTTCGCCGCAACCGGATACACAGCACGTACCCATACCACGAGCAACAACGGCTGCGTGGGACGTTTGACCGCCGCGTACCGTCAAGATACCTTGTGCATATTTCATACCTTCGATATCTTCGGGGGAGGTTTCCAAACGAACGAGAATTACGTTTTCGCCTTTCTTACCTTCCACTACCGCGTCCTCTGCGGTGAACACGATTTTACCAGCCGCTGCGCCGGGGGAAGCAGCGATACCCTTACCAACGACGTTATTCTTATCAGCGTCTTTGAGCGCTTTCACGTCGAATTGAGGGTGCAAGAGCATATCAAGCGATTTTGCATCGATTTGCATAAGAGCTTCTTGTTCGGTAATCATACCCTCGTCGATGAGGTCGCAAGCAATCTTAATAGCGGCAGCCGCCGTTCTCTTACCGTTTCTGGTTTGCAACATATAAAGCTTGCGGTCTTGAATCGTGAACTCCATATCTTGCATATCGCGGTAATGATTTTCGAGGATATTGCAAACTTTCAAGAATTGTTCGTACACTTCGGGGAACACTTCTTTCATTTGCGCGATGGGCATCGGGGTACGAACGCCTGCAACGACGTCTTCGCCTTGTGCGTTGGTGAGGAACTCACCCATAAGTCCCTTTTCGCCCGTAGCGGGATTACGCGTGAACGCAACACCCGTACCGGAGGTTTCGCCCATATTACCGAACGCCATCATTTGAACGTTTACGGCAGTACCCCAGCTATACGGGATATCGTGGTCCATACGGTAGATATTTGCACGGGGGTTGTCCCACGAACGGAACACGGCTTTAACCGCTTCGAAGAGTTGTTCTTTGGGGTCGTTGGGGAACTCTTTACCGAGTTGTTTTTTATACTCAGCCTTGAATTGGTTAGCGAGTTCTTTCAAGTCGTTCGCGTCGAGTTCAACGTCTTGCGTAACGCCTTTCTTTTCTTTCATTTCGTCGATAAGTTTTTCGAAATACTTTTTACCTACTTCCATAACGACGTCAGAGAACATCTGAATAAGGCGGCGATAGCAGTCCCAAGCCCAACGGGGGTTACCGGACTTTGTCGCGATAGTGTTGACAACTTCTTCGTTCAAGCCGAGGTTGAGGATAGTATCCATCATACCGGGCATGGAAGCGCGCGCACCCGAACGAACGGATACGAGCAAAGGATTTTCCTTGTCGCCGAACTTCATTCCGCAGATATTTTCCATCTTTTCGATGTACTCCATAATTTCCGCCTGAATGGAAGGGTTGATTTGTCTGCCGTCTTCGTAGTACTGCGTGCAAGCTTCGGTGGAGATAGTGAAGCCCTGAGGAACAGGGAGACCGATATTGGTCATTTCCGCAAGGTTAGCACCTTTACCGCCGAGGATTTCGCGCATTTTCGCATTACCTTCTGTGAAGAGGTAGCAATACTTTTTTGCCATAGTAATAATCCTCCAATTAATTATTCGCAAAATTTATATTTTGTCCACCCGATATTTTAACATAAAAATCCCAATATTTCCATCGTTTTCGAAATTGTTTACAAACTTTTAATAAATTGACACGACTGTTCAAAATCTCGATTCCTTTATATAAAATATTGTGCATAATATCTACTGTTTCTGTATTGATATCGTCAATTTAGGCATATCATGGCGTCA
>JAZRBK010000279.1:0-3272 GCA_045635025.1 Candidatus Scatosoma sp. | reverse complement strand
GCCCCTACTCGTCGCAAGACCGAGAACGTCAAACGGACTTCTTTGAATGTACGGCTTGGCGCGGGCTCGGCGAAACGATTGCGCGCTTTACCAAGAAAGGCAAAAAGGTTGCCGTAAGCGGAAGCATTCAAATCCGTAACTACGAGGACAACCAAGGCGCAAAACGCACCGCAGTAGACATTATCGTTCAAGACTGCGAATTCCTCTCCCCGAGAGATAGCGAGGACGCGCTCGATATTGCCGATGCACAACCCCGCTCCGCGTCCAAACGCAAACCCGTTTTGGAAGCTATGGACGACGACAGCGACATCCCCTTCTAATTTTGGGGAGCACCAAATTATTTAAGGAGAAACGATTATGGAAGAAAAAGCACCCGTAAAAAAGGTATTTAAGAAAGCGCCCCGTAAAAAGGTTTGCGCGTTCTGTCAGGAAAAGCTTGACGCCATCGACTACAAGGACGTAAACCGTCTTAAAAAGTACGTAACGGAGGGCGGTAAAATCCTCCCCCGCAGAATGAGCGGCACCTGCGCAGCACACCAAAGACTTCTTGCTACCGCTATCAAGCGCGCAAGAATTGCGGCTCTTCTCCCCTTCAAAGGCGAGTAAGCTGAACACTAAAAAGGTTTAGAAACTTGAAAACCCCTCCCGAGCAAATCGGGAGGGGTTTTATCTTGTCTTTCCTTATTTTTATACGCACGTATCATTTTATACATACACTTAATTATACGTACGCTTAAACTACGGCGTACAGATACCTGACGGCGCGCTCGCGCCGAAACGGCTAAGCCTATCCAAAAAAACTATCAAAGCTGATATTTAATAAAGGAATCGACGACCTCGAAAATGCGTTTATACCCTGCGTTATTGGGGTGCAGACCGTCGGGCATCATTTGCTTTTGCATGTTCGCCACGGCGGGATTTATCCCCGAACAAGCGTACAAATCCAAAACGGGGAACGCAAAATATTCCGCGACTTCTTTAATTGCGTGCACGTAATCTTTTAACACAAGCCCCTGCTTGTTGGCAAGCTCCTCGCCTAACCGATGGAGCGGCGTCAATACCAAAAACCGAGCGTTCGGGTATTTGATAAGCAATCTTTCATACAAAGAATAGGTAGCCCCATAAAAGGTATATTCGTCCTTCATACCAAACTGCCCCATCTTCGCTTCCCCGAATCCGTAATCGTTCGTTCCGCCGAAGATAACGATTAAATCGGCGTTTTTCGTCATATCTTTCACACGCATATTAAAATCGAAATCGTGCCAAAACTTTTCGGCAGGTGCTGTCGTTTTCGTCTTGGCAATTCTCGTACCGCCTACGCCGTAGTTGGTAATTTCCGCGTCGGGATACGCTTTTTTGAAAAGTCCGACGAACCCGTTTTCTTGCAAGTCCGCTCCGCACCCCTCGGTGATACTGTCGCCTAAAAAGTGTATTTTTTTATTAGAAATATCCATAATTTCCCTCCCGTTTTTCTCCTTTACAGTATATATCTTTTCCTCAAAAAAGTCAAGTAACGGTTAAAAAATTTTTTTTGTAAAAACGGAAATCTTCACCCCAACGGTTCTCCGCGGAACATCGAACACAAGAACAACCGTAGAAACGATGAGAAAAACTTGCTCTTTTGTACCTGTTACGAATTGACAAAAACGCCCCCCTTATAGTATAATAAATATAGTGCACATATAATAGTAACAGGATTGCAGTTTACGGTTATATAACAGATAAAGATAAGGAGAAAACGGAATGCTGAAAACTTTATTCGTAAAATTGAAAGAAGCGGCGATTTCCGTGTTCCCCGTAGCGATATTGGTGCTCATTCTCAATTTTACGCCGCTCATCGACCTTTCTTTGACGGAAGCGTTGATTTTTAGCGTTTGCGCGCTCGCGCTAGTATTGGGAATGGCGCTTTTTAATTTAGGCGCGGATATGGCGATGATGCCTATGGGAGAGCAAGTCGGTTCGGGTTTACCCAAATCGGGCAAGTTTAAGTTGCTGCTTACTATTGCGCTCGTAATGGGCGTTTTCGTAACCGTTGCCGAACCCGACCTCACCGTTCTTGCAACGCAAGTGGCGGGCGTTATTAACTCAACGGTGCTCATTTGGTCCATCGGAATCGGTGTGGGCGGATTTTTAGTGCTCGGCATTTTGCGCGTAGTATTCCGTCTTTCCCTCGCCCATTTGATGACCCTTTTTTATATGCTTTTGTTCCCTATCGCGGCGCTCATTCTCGAAAACGGGAACGGGAGTTTTCTTCCCCTTGCGTTCGATTCGGGCGGCGTAACGACAGGACCGATTACCGTACCCTTTATTATGGCGCTCGGCGCGGGCGTATCGTCGGCGCTCGGTTCGCGCTACGACAGAGAGAGCAGTTTCGGCTTTATCGCACTTTGCTCGATAGGGCCTATCCTCGCCGTAGCCTTTTTGGGTTTGTTTTCCAGCGGTACGGTCGATTATCAGTTGCCCGATTATTCGATTGAAAGCAAGCTCGGCAGCGCGTTTTTCCAAACGGTTTGGCATACGGGGAAAGAAGTGCTTATCGCGCTTTTGCCGATTGTCGTCTTTTTCTTCTTGCTCCAATTTTTGCTTTTGAAACTCCCCAAACGGCGTATTCATCAAATTATTATCGGTATTTTCTATACCGTATTCGGGCTCGTTATCTTCCTTGCGGCGGTCGCGATTGGATTTATGCCTATCGGGTATAAAATGGGAACACAGCTCGCTATGCAAAGCCCATTCCTGTTGGTTGGGTTTGCGTTCGTACTCGGCTTAACCGTCGTTTTGGCAGAACCTGCCATTCACGTTTTGAACAAGCAAGTCGAAACGGTTACGGGCGGCGCGGTGAGCAAGCGGGCTATGCTCATAGCCCTTTGTATCGGCGTGGGTGCGGCTATCGCCCTTTCCATCGTGCGCGTCCTTTTCGGGTTTAGCGTTTTATATTATCTAATTCCAGGGTATTTCATATCGCTCGGGCTGTCGTTCTTCGTCCCGAAAATCTATACGGCAATCGCATTCGACTCGGGCGGCGTGGCAAGCGGACCTTTGACGTCCAGCTTTATACTTCCTTTCGTTATCGGCGTTTGCGCCGCCGTATCGGGAGAAAGCGCAATCTTAACCGATGCGTTCGGGCTCGTCGCTATGGTCGCGATGACGCCGCTTATCAGTATTCAACTGCTCGGTTTCAAAGCGGTAGCAAGCAAGCATTTCCGTGAAAAACTCGCTATGCGCCGTATCCTTGGCGACGACGATAAACAAATCATCAACTTTCTTTAAGG
>JAZRBK010000278.1:0-2948 GCA_045635025.1 Candidatus Scatosoma sp. | reverse complement strand
GCTTATGGCAAATCTCTACTAATTCCGCCACCGTTTCACAAACAAAGGCTTCCATGTAGTCCATATACTTTTTGAATTTTTCGGTGGGAGTACGGAATATATTGTTGTAATGTCCGTTATCTACGAAATCCTCGGCCGTCAGCTTAATCCCCGTCTTTTTATAGAAATTATCGATATGTATAGGGTTTGCCGTCTGCGCGTAGCCGAACCATTCCACCTGCTTTTCCTTACCGAAGTTATTAAAAATCAAGGTAAATTGATACAGGAACGTAGTAAAACGCACAACGTCAGTGTCAGGATTTTCCAAACACCATTCTTCCATATGGCGTTTGATATATTCTTTCGTATTCGGGAATGCAGGATCGTACGTGAGTTGCTTTTCGCACGTCCATTCGTTGGTCAAATAGTTGTAAATCTGCACGGGATGCCACGTAATACGCGCCAAAAACGACACTGTATATTCGTGAAACTTCTTAACGTTGTTCACCGTAACGATACCTGTCTTTTCATTGTATAACCAATCGTTCACCAACGTCCCTTCCGTGCGGTCGTACACTTCCCATCTATCCAGATAGGTCGTATCGGGGTCGAATTCATCCTTTAAGAAATATTTCATAATTTCAATTTCGACCGTATTTGCGGTGGCAAGCGTACGTTCGGAAAGCAGGAAAATCCTTTGCGCTTCTTCAGGGTGCAATCTCCCCCATTCGTTATCACCGCGCACGATAAAATAAGTATTGTATACTTTACCAAACTGTTTTGGATTATCAGGGAGTGCCGTACCGTCGCAATCGCGTACCGCATCTGCGCCCCATCTCTTAGCTATCTCTTTCGTCTTATCGCCAAGCGCGTTATCCGCAGGCAATGTAAATCTTCCTTTACTCATATTTTAATTACTCCTTTAAATCTATCATGACCACCGATAAGGGGCTCAACGTAAGTTTATTGGTTTCTACAACCGTTTGCAATTTGCTGTCTACGTATATGGCGTACTGTTTATCAAACCTAATATCTACGCTATGTAAATTATAATTGACAATAAATTGCGCACGTTTTCCGCCATATTCATAGGCTGTTGTCACAACGCTATCCGGGTGCAAATACGTTTTATTGTCTTCCAATAAAAATTTCTCTTTACCGCAATATACCCGTATAGGCGCAATCATCTTCCCGAAATGCAAAAAAACGTGCCCGCCATTTCTTTGCCATTCGTTTAACGTTTTGATAAAAGGCAATACAACCGATTTATCCAAACATTTCTCTTTCGGTTCGATATAATCACACCAAGCATACTGCAAATCACCGTTACCGTTCAGTACAACCGTCAACATATCCCCTGAAGCAAAAGAATACGCCAAGCGGTAGGTAAAATTACTTTCACTCTTTTCCAACATAGCGCAAATTTGATTCCCCATGAAATTATTCACATATTCGTGATATAAATATCCATATATGGGAATAGGCTCACCTATGTAATAGTTTAATTGAAAGCGGCTGTCACTGAATTGCAGCTGCGCCAAAAACGGCTCCGCCGCAGCCGATTCACATCCCAACAATACACCGCTTTTATGAATGCTTTCCAAGAGCTTATTCGTTTCTATCTGTTGCCATTTGCCGGGGGCAGGTACGTGTCCATGCTGATCGCTATAACAAAAGTACGGTCCGCCGCCATGATTTTGGTCTAACGCTTGTATGTAGTCAACCTTGGACGAGCAAATCTTTTCAAATTCCGTTTTGAAAATTTCTTTCGTCTGTTGACAAGCTGGACAAAAATCGTAACCATCGCGCTGTGACTTGCAAATACTGCTTTTCATCTCACCATTTGTATCCGTGCAAAGGCTGCTTGCAATGTTCAGCGTTTCAAAGCTTTCTTCGCAGGAATAGTTAGGATCGATATTGCTTTTCTGTGTCCAGCCAAAACCACTGCAATATACACCCAGCAGCATATCCCACCCATGCAGTTTCTCCGCAAAATCCTCAAATGCTCGCACTCCACCGTAAGGAGGCCAAGCATATGGCGGCGCCCAAGGCGCACTGCCTTCCCAGTGCATGAGAAGCGCCATCACCTTGCTTTGCGTAGTCATTGCAATTTCTTTCAAATAGGGCAGCGCGTTTTCGTACGGGTATAACCCATTAGGCGATAAATCCGTATCGTTTTTACCGCGCAATGCGTACGCAACCACCAGCGGGGATTGATTATACCACGCAGGCAGGTTAGGGTTCTCTTGAATTTTTTGTAAGCCGCTAGGCAGATGCGCCTGAAACCAGCGGTAATAAATATCCGCCGCTTGGTACCAACCGCCCTCAAAAAAAGAGAACACGCAATCAAAAGGCATGGTGTAATCCTGCCCATACGTAACGTCACAAAACGTGCGCATAAAGATTTTTATTTTATCATTTTGATAACAAAAATCAATATGCTTGGTCGTTCGACCTTCATCATGCATCCCTAAATATAGACCAAATCCACCCACCATGTATGCGATGAATTGCGCAAACACCATATTCGGGAAAATAGAGAAAGAGTTTTTACTAGGATATTCTGGCTCGGTATAACGAAAGGGCATACTCTCTCTGTACGCCATATTCGTCACTCTGCAACCTTCGTTGTAGGGGTAGATGATTTCCCCTACACCGCCTTGCTCGTCTTTTAATTTTTTAGGCACGCAAAAGGCCATCAATTCTATCCACTCTAACAAGTCGGACGTCTTATTTTTAATGTTCGCGCGGCAAATCAGCCCATTCTCTTGCTGTTGCAAACGAATATCAACGTCCAAACAATCGGAAACATAGGACGCAATATCCTGTTCAAAACGAACAAAGCGAAAATCCTCGGACGAAAGCACGTAACTCTCCCCCGTCCTTTTGCGAAGTTTAACGCAAAATATAGGAATCCGCCCATCGGTAATAGGCTGTCCGCGATATAAAACGTTTTCAATCTCGCCTCG
>JAZRBK010000277.1:0-8233 GCA_045635025.1 Candidatus Scatosoma sp. | reverse complement strand
AAATCCCATCTACAAGCGTTTCCCTGTTCTGATACACGACCGCACCGCGCGTTCTGGGCGAAAGGGTTACGCCCGCCGATTTCGAAAGCTCGTTTTCAGGAATAAGCCCCACGGAAAAAAGTACGGTATCGCAATCGAAATGCTTTTCCGTGCCCGCAATCGCCTTTCTGTTTTCGTCCACCTCGGAAATTACGACGCCCGTTACCCGCTTTTCGCCCTCGATTTTCGTAATCGTATGATTCAGATATAAAGGAATATTAAAATCGTCCAAGCATTGCGCGATATTCCGTTTCAACCCGCTTGAATAGGGCATAATCTCACAAACTGCGTGCACTTTCGCGCCCTCTAACGTCATACGGCGCGCCATAATCAATCCTATATCCCCCGAACCGAGAATTACTACGCTCTTGCCCGGCATATACCCTTTTAAGTTTACGTACTTTTGCGCCGTACCCGCAGAATATATCCCCGCAGGTCTGCTACCCGGTACGTTCAACGCCCCGCGGCTACGCTCCCGACAGCCCATCGCCAAGATAACTGCTTTTGCTTGGAGCACGCAAACGCCGTGCTCGGCACTCATTACCGTAACCGTCTTATCCGCAGTTAAAGCCAACACGGTGGTGTTCGTCATAACCGCAATATCCCGCTCTTTTACACCGCTTTCGAAACGAGCCGCATACTCGGGACCGGACAAACTCTCCTTAAAACGCGTCAACCCGAACCCGTTATGAATACATTGGTTTAAGATTCCGCCCAAACACTCGTCGCGCTCTAATACGAGCACGTCTTTCACTCCGCTGTCATACGCCGCAATCGCTGCCGCAAGCCCCGCAGGTCCACCACCTATTACTATAACGTCATACATGTTTTTCATTTGCTTACCCCCGTCAAAAGCTCCGAGCCCTTGCCACTCTTGGTAACCGCTTCAAGCGGAAGATTGTGTCCTTTTGCTATCAATTCCATCACGTACGGTTGACAGAAACCACCTTGACATCTGCCCATACCTGCACGTGTACGGCGTTTTACCGCATCCACGTTTTTCGCGGGCGGATTTTCACGGATAGCCCGCAAAATCTCTCCCTCCGTGATTTGCTCGCAACGGCAAACAATTTTTCCGTATGCGGGTTCTTTTTGAATGAGTGCGTTTTTCTCTTCCGTCGTTAAATCCTTGAAAAAGCTCTCTTTTTCGCGCTTACCTTGGAAACTTTCGTTTTTCGTGAGCGGGAACATTCCCCCTACGATTTCTTCTACCACGTACTTCGCTATCGCAGGAGCGGAAGTAAGCCCTGGCGATTCAATACCTACGCAATGGATAAAACCCTGCGTCGACTGGCTTTCTTCTATAATGAAATCGTGTCGGCTTGAATATGCACGCACACCCGTAAATGAGGTTATCGTATTATAAAGAGGCGGATTATTCGTCATAGCGCATACTTTTTCCGTTATATACGCCAAGCCCGTCGCCGTTGTTTCCGTGCTGGGATTTTCCATTTCTTCCGACGTAGGTCCAAGCAAAATATTTCCATCCGCCGTTTGCGTAACCAAAATCCCTTTCCCTTTCGACGTCGGCGTACAGAAAATCGTATGCGAAACAAAATCCCCGCTCTCTCTGTCAAGCAAGATATATTCGCCCTTTCTTCCACCGATTTGCACGTAATCATCGCCGATAAGCGCGGCTATCTTACCGCCCGCAAGCCCCGCACAGTTGATAACCGTTCTGCTTTCTACCACGCGCCCATCCTTTGCAAAAACGGAAAATATCCCGTTCTCTTTTTGGATTTTACAAACCTCGAAATCGGTGTAAAGCTTTGCCCCGTTATCCATAGCGTTGCCAATCGCCGCAATCGTCAAACCGTAAGGACAAACGATACCACCCGTTTTTGCGTGCAACGCTCCGACTGCACTATCGGAAATATTCGGTTCTAACGCACGTAATTGAGCTCTGCTTAAAATCTCCATATCCTCAACGCCGTTTTGTTCGCCACGTGTCTTTAACTGCTCTAAGACAGGCAATTCCTCCTCCGAATACGCTACGACGAGCGAACCGTTATTAACGTATTTCACGCCGAGTTCCCGAGCGTACGCCGCCATCATTTTATTCCCGAGCACGTTGAACCGCGCTTTGAGAGAATTGGGCGTAGCATCAAAGCCCGCGTGAACGATACCGCTGTTTGCCTTGCTCTGCCCCATACAAACGTCGTTCTCCTTTTCCAAGAGACACACAGAAAGGTTGTATTTTGTAAGTTCACGGAGCACCGTACCGCCGATTACCCCGCCACCGATTACGATAACGTCTAACATTCTTTCTCCTTTTTGCAAAAATAAGTTGACTTTTTTTGTTATCCCTATTATAATATAAATAAGCAAATAAGCAAAGTAAAAATGCAACTTTTGCCAATTTGAAAAGAAAAAGGATAATTTTGCGAAAAGCGTATGCTTATTTTTTGCAAAACAAGCAAAAATTATGAAAGAAAATCAAGAAAAAGAAATTCTCGAACTTTTACAAAACAATCAATACGCCACGATTGACGAGTTAGCGGAAAAATTATACGTTAGCCCCTCCACCGTAAGAAGAAAGCTCAATTCCCTGCAACAAAAGGGTTTGGTTACGCGCACACACGGCGGCGCACAGCTCAACGACGACAACAATTTCTTCCCAAGCTTTACCTTCCGCGTGCACCAAAACAGTTTTGAAAAGAAGAAAATCGCGCTCGCCGCGATTAAACTTATCAAAAACGGGGATTTGATTTTCCTCGACGGCACGACTTCCGCGTTCTTTATTGCCGAATATCTGTCCGAGTTCAAAAATATTCGCGTTATTACCAACGGCATCGACACCCTTTCCGTGTTAGCGCGAAACAACGTAGCCGCTTATTCAACGGGCGGATACGTTCCCGAAGTCAATCGCTCGGTATTAGTTGGGCATTATGCGGAAAAGATGATTGAAAACTTTCACGCGGACATTGCCTTTTTCTCCGCTCAATCGGTGGATAACAACGGAGAGATTTACGACTGTTTCGAAGAAGAAAACGTTATTCGAAAAGCAATGATTCACCACGCCACGAAAAAGGTTTTCTTGTGCGACAGTACGAAGTTTGGAAAAACTTCTCTCTTTCATCTTTGTTCGCTTAACGACGTCGATTATATTATCAGTAATCACGACGTTCCCGACACCGTTTCCGTAGAAAAGATGCCGCAAATCATCACGAAATAATCCGCTCGTTTTCCTTTTCTTTCGAGAAACGGAAAGAGTTTTGGAAAATTATAATTTTTTTGTAAAATCGTCGCTTTTTGGCTTGACATTTCCCCAATTTTTCTCTATAATGTCATAGTAATCGTTTTTCGCTGCTATGGCTCAGTTGGTAGAGCGCGTCCTTGGTAAGGACGAGGTCGGCGGTTCAAATCCGCCTAGTAGCTCCAAAATAAGGTTTTATGCAAAATACGCGTAAAACCTTATTTTTTTATACGCAACCGCCCGCGCATAACACGCAGGCGGTTTTCATTTGCTTAAAAAATTAAAATATCCCTAATTGCCCTATCGGCTTATGGGTATCACGTTATTTCTCTATGGTTACACCCTGCTCACTTTTACGGATTTTACACGAGTAGAACGCCGTCATGCCTTTTACAAGCTCCGTATAATCTTGTTCCGCAAAACACTCACAAGAAGAGTGCATAGCAAGTTGTGCCAAACCAATATCCACAGCGGGAATCCCCGTGTGCATAGCTACCGCCGCGCCGAGCGTTTTCCCACTTCTTGCGCCCGTTTTTTTATAAAAGTCTTGGTACTTTACGCCCGCTTTCTCGAAAATATACTTCAAAACCCCCGAAGAAAACGCGCTCGTGATATACCCCAAGTCTGCGTTATGCTTAATTACAACCCCTTCACCGAGTAATGTTTTATTATTCAAATCACTCTTTTCAGGATGATTGGGATGAATCGCGTGGGCTACGTCCGACGAAATCAAGAAAGAATGGCTCAAAGCCTTATAATACCCAAGTTCGTCCTTACCCAAAGCATAAGCGATACGGCGCAAAACGTTTTCCAAGAAATTACCGTCCGCGCCTTGCGCGCTGTTATTCCCTACCTCCTCGTTATCCAAGCACACCGCTAAGCAAACCCCGTCGTCGCATTTCCCCGTCAAAAGCCCCTGCAAGGAAGCGTATACGCTCACCAAATTATCCACTCTCGGAGAAAGCACAAACTCGTCGTTTACGCCAAAATGCGTAGGTTCTTGCCCGTTTACCGCATACAGGTCGTAGGAAACGACGTCCTCACTCAAAAACGAGCACTTTTCTTCCCCGTTAAGCGTTAAGGAAAAAATCGGTTGGAAATCTTTTTGATATTCAATTGCAAAGCTATCGTTCACTTTCGCATTCTGATGAATAGCCACCGACGGAATACAAACGTTAAACGGCGACACGTACGTTTCCGCCACAACCCCCTTTTCCGTCTTTTTTACAACCCTCCCCGCAAGCTTTAAGGGACGGTCGAAAAAGGTATACCATATACCCCCGCCGTACGTTTCCGCATCAAGTTTTAAGCAATTCGCCGATTTTAAGGAAACGTTTTCCTTAATTTTAAGCGCAGGAAAATCGGTATGAGAAACGACGAGTTTATAGGAAAGTTCGATTGCGTCGCCAACGGTGAACGCTATCAACGCACTACCGCCCCTTTCTATGAAATATTTCCCGCCGCTTTGCAAACGCCAATCTTCCGATTCTTTAAGCTCGGCAAAGCCATTAGCAAGTAATAATTTTTTTGCATTTTCCGTTACGTGATAAGCCGTATAAGAACTCCCCAAAAAACTCAACAAAGTATTTTCCATATCTTTCTCCCGATATTTTTTTAATTGCTATTTTATAAAACTTCCCGCAAAGCACGCCGTCTTTGCGGGAAACCATTTTTATTTTATTTCGCGTATTCTACCCCGCGGAACTCACGGATAACGTTCACTTTGATTTGCCCAGGATATTCAAGCTCCGTTTCAATCTTCTTGGCAATGTCTTTGGCAAGGAAAAGTGCTTGCGCATCGTCCACCTGCTCGGGTTTGACGATAACGCGGACTTCTCTACCCGCTTGGATAGCATAGCTCTTTTCTACGCCGTTAAAGCCCGAAGCAATCGCTTCTAACTTTTCAAGACGTTTCACGTAGTTCGTACCCGTTTCCCGTCTTGCGCCCGGTCTTGCGCCCGAAATCGCATCCGCCGCTTGAATGAGCACCGCTTCAATCGTCTTAGGCTCTACGTCGCCGTGGTGCGCCATAATTGCATTGACGATATTCGCGTTTTCCTTATACTTTTTCGCAAGGTCCGCACCGATTTGAATGTGCGTACCCTCTTGTTCTTGGTCAACTGCCTTACCGATATCGTGGAGCAAACCTGCACGCTTCGCAAAGTTGACGTCCAATCCAAGCTCCGCCGCCATTTGTCCTGCGAGCGTAGCTACTTCAATGGAATGTTTGTATACGTTTTGCCCGTAGCTCGTTCTGAACTTCAAACGGCCGATGAGTTTGATAAGTTCGGGGTGTAAGCCGAAAATACCCGCTTCAAATACAGCCGCTTCGCCCGCCTCTTTGATTTGCAAATCCATTTCACGGGAAACTTTTTCCACCGTTTCTTCAATTCTTGCGGGGTGGATTCTGCCGTCGTTGATAAGCTTTTCAAGCGACAGTCGCGCAATTTCACGACGTACGGGGTCAAATCCCGAAAGGATAACGACTTCGGGCGTATCGTCGATAATGAGCTCAATACCCGTCGCGTTTTCTAGCGCACGGATATTTCTACCCTCACGCCCGATAATACGCGCTTTCATATCGTCGCTAGGGAGCGGTACGACGGAAACGGTAATTTCCGACGCTTGGTCCGCCGCGCATTTTTGAATCGCGAGCGCGATAATCTTCTTCGCGTTGACGTCCGCTTCTTCTTTCGCCTGTTGCTCCATATTCCGCACTTGAACGGCTACGTCGTGGCGAACGCCGTCGAGAATCTCTTCCGAAAGCAAACGCTTCGCCTCATCGCGCGTGAGCTGGGCTACCTTTTCAAGCTCTTGAATCATCAATTCGTGTTGCGAATCGAGTTTATCTTTCAACTCGCGAATTTCCTCTTCCTGACGGAAAAGATGACTTTTTTGTTGTTCCAAAACCTCTGCTTTTTTGGCTAGTGCGTCCTCTTTTTGCGTAATTCTCTGTTCCATACGTTGAATTTCCGCTTTCTTTTCTTTCGTTTCACGCTCGAACTCGTTTCTTAATTTTAAATCCTGTTCCTTTACTTCAAGGAGGGCTTCTTTTACCACTCTCTTGCTTTCTTCTCTTCCTTGCGCCTTGATACGTTCCGCTTCCGCTTGCGCGTCCGCCGTTATTTTCGCCGCGGCAGTTTTTGCCGAACCGACTTTTTTGCCGACGGTCGATTTATACACCGCCAGACCGACGACCCCGCCAAGCACTAACGCCACTACGGGGAGCAGAATACCAATCCACAAAGGCATTGCAGCATTGAGAAACAGGACGCTCAAATTAAAACTACACATACTTGTGCCTCCTGTATTAAAATTATAGTTGATAAAATCTATTATCCTAACGGTATTTTTAAGGTTTGTTACGTCTATATACAATCTTCTATATAAACTTTTTACTCGAACTTTTATCTCAAACCCAA
Source organism: Candidatus Scatosoma sp. (assembly GCA_045635025.1). GTDB lineage: Bacteria > Bacillota > Clostridia > Christensenellales > Borkfalkiaceae > Scatosoma. Next base: position 1,576 of record JAZRBK010000277.1, on the reverse strand, counting down.
AATATCGGCTTATAATTTTTTCTATCAAATCTATTTTACAATATTTTTTCGGAAAAGTCAATCGTTTAACGGAAAATACTTTTCGCCTTCTGTAAAAATATTCCTTTTTTTGCCAAAATCTTCCGTTATCCCTCTTTCACATTTTTTACAGTAAAAAATGCGAGAACGCATACCTGCCCCTCGCATTTTTGCTTTTTTAATATTTTTTAGCTGGAAAACTTACTCCTCGGAAGCTGTTTCTTCCGTCTCTACGTTCCCCTTTGCCGCCGCGCGGATTTTTTGTTCGATTTCCGCGAGTACTTCGGGATTGTCTTTGAGGAAAAGACGCATTTTTTCACGCCCCTGCGCCACTTTATTCCCGTTATAACTGAAAAACGAACCGCTCTTGCCGATAACGTCGAACTGAACGCCCATATCGATAATACAACCCTCTTGCGAAATGCCTTCGCCAAAAACGATATCGAACTCTGCTTGACGGAACGGAGGCGCAAGCTTGTTCTTTACGACCTTTGCTTTCGTTCTGTTCCCCATAGCGCCGTCCGCGTCTTTGAGCGTATCCATCTTTCTAACGTCCAAACGCATACTTGCATAGAACTTCAACGCTTTACCGCCCGGGGTCGTTTCGGGGTTACCGAACATTACGCCAACTTTTTCGCGGAGTTGGTTGATAAAGATAACACAGGTTTTCGATTTATTGACAATCGCCGTCAATTTACGGAGCGCTTGCGACATTAAGCGAGCCTGCAACCCCACGTGCGTATCGCCCATATCCCCCTCGATTTCCGCTTTGGGCGTCAATGCCGCCACCGAGTCCACGACGATAATATCCACCGCAGAGCTTCTCACGAGTGCGTCGGTAATATCAAGTGCCTGTTCCCCCGTGTCCGGTTGGGAAACGTACAAATCGTCCAAATTAACGCCGAGTTTCTTCGCATAAACGGGGTCGAGCGCGTGCTCTGCGTCGATAAACGCGGCTACGCCACCCATTTTTTGCGCTTCGGCAATCGCGTGGAGGGCAACCGTCGTTTTACCCGAAGATTCAGGGCCGTAGATTTCGATAATTCTGCCGCGCGGAAACCCGCCGATACCGAGCGCCAAATCAAGCGTTAAACAACCGGAAGGAATTACTTCAATTTCCGTTTGTCCCGCCTCGTCGCCGAGCCGCATAATCGAGCCTTTGCCGTACTGCTTTTCAATCTGTAAAAGTACGGCGTCGAGCGCTTTCATTTTTTCCGTGTTTTTTTCGTTAGCCATTTTATATCTCCTAATTTTTTTTATTTTCTTCGTGAATTGTACCCTATAATATATAGGTTACATTGTTTTCAGTTGTTTATACGCCAAAAACATAGCGTAACGGATTGCCTTTTGCGTAATCTCCTCTCTCGTACCGTCAAACTTATAACGGTAAACGAATACGCTTTCTTTCGTTCCCACGGCAAGGAAACAAAGCCCTACGGGCAACATCGACCTGTCTGTTTTCGGCCCTGCAAGCCCCGTCGTCGCTATGGAAATATCGCAATCTCCCGTAGCAATCAACCCCGCCGCCATTTCGTAAGCCGTTTGGTCGGAAACCGCG
>JAZRBK010000276.1:0-1545 GCA_045635025.1 Candidatus Scatosoma sp. | reverse complement strand
ACGGCGATAACGTCGATACGGACGTAATCATTCCTGCGCGGTATCTGAACACCATTGATAAAAAGGAGCTCGCTTCCCATTGTATGGAGGATATCGATGTAAACTTTACGTCAAAAGTGCAGGCGGGCGATATTATGATTGCGGGTTACAACTTCGGTTGCGGTTCTTCGCGCGAGCACGCGCCTCTGGCAATTAAAGAGAGCGGGATTTCTCTCGTAATCGCAAAGAGCTTTGCGCGCATATTTTACCGTAACGCTATTAACATCGGGCTCGCGATTTTGGAGTGTGAAGAAGCGTCCGACGGCATTGCCGACGGAGATAAAGTCGAGGCGGATTTGGATAACGGTATTATTTACAACAGAACGACGGGTAAGAGTTTCAAAACGCAACCCTTCCCCGTGTTCATTCAAAAGATTATTCAAAACGGCGGTTTGGTGCAATCCATTCAGCTTGGGGACATTAAATAAGTAAACGGGTATACCGTGTACGAGGTGAAAGTATGAAAACGTATAAAATCGGTCTGCTCCGCGGGGACGGAATCGGACCTGAAATCGTGGATAGCGCGGTGCGCGTATTGGAAGCGGTTGGAAAAAAATATGAAATCGGGTTTACGTTCACGCCCTATCTTATCGGCGGCGCGGCGATTGATGCGGTCGGAGAACCGCTCCCCAAAGCGACCGTAGAGGGTTGTCTTGCAAGCGATAGCGTTTTGCTTGGTGCGGTAGGCGGTCCGAAATGGGATAATTTACCCGGCAACGTGCGCCCTGAAAAGGCGCTTTTGGGGATTCGCGCGGCGATGGAGCTCTTTACCAATCTCCGTCCTGCAAAGTTATATCCAGCACTCAAAGACGAGTGTCCGCTCCGCGCGGAAATCGTGGAAAACGGGTTCGATATTATGATTGTGCGCGAACTCACGGGCGGGATTTACTTCGGTGAGCGCGGTTATCGCGAGGGGAAATACGGCGAAGAGGCGTTCGATACCGAAGCGTATAGCAAAATGGAGATTGAACGGATTGCGCGCGTAGCCTTTGACGCGGCACGAAAACGCCGCAAGAAACTCACGAGCATCGACAAGGCGAACGTATTGGAAACTTCGCGGCTTTGGAGAAAGACGGTGCACGAAATCGCGGCGGAATATCCCGACGTGGAGGTGCAAGATATGCTCGTGGATAACGCGGCTATGCAGCTCGTTAGAAACCCGTCGCAATTCGACGTTATCGTTACGAGTAATATGTTCGGGGACATTCTTAGCGACGAAGCTTCGCAAATTACGGGCTCGATTGGAATGTTGCCGTCCGCTTCGCTCGGCTATACTTCGCGGGGACTTTACGAGCCGATTCACGGTTCTGCGCCCGACATTGCGGGGAAAGGCTTAGCCAATCCCATTGCAACGGTTTTATCGGCGGCGATGATGCTCTTGTACGCGTTTAATGAAAAGGCGGCGTCCGAAGCTATCGTTGCGGCGGTGGATAAGGTACTGAGCGGAGGACACCGTACTGCGGATTTGGCGGACGGCGGCGTAGCGCTTTCTACGGCGGAAATGAC
>JAZRBK010000275.1:0-1822 GCA_045635025.1 Candidatus Scatosoma sp. | reverse complement strand
TCGGGCCTAGCAAGACTAGGATTTGGTCCAACTCCTTGGCTCACAGAACGACATGGCTACGATCCGACTTAGTAGAGGATAATTCCCGCCTGCAAATCGATGTGAACGCCTATCAAAACGACTTGACCGAGCGCGGCGAGTTCATAAGAGCGGTGGGCAGGTACGAGATGAGCGAAGAATTACGCTCGGAAATCTTAGAGGTGGGCTTGAAAGCACTCGCGGGGGAGGAGATTGATTTATGAAAATCCTTTCCTGCTATATCACGGGGTTTGGACGGTTTCGAAATCAGGCGTTCGATTTTACGCAGAACCCGACCGTCGTCAAAGCGGATAACGGTTGGGGGAAAACCACGCTCGCAAACTTTTTAGCCGCAATGCTATACGGTTTGGACGCGAGCAGAAACCGCGCTATTTCAGAAAATCTTCGGCAAAAATACGAGCCGTGGCAAGGCGGCGGTTTCGGCGGAAGTTTAACCTTTGAGGTTCGGGGAGAAAAATACCGTATCGAGCGGACGTTCGGCAAAACGCCGAGCGGCGATACCGCGAAGATTTACGATAAAAATAATATGCTCTTTTATGGGTTCGGCGAGCGCGCGGAAACGCTTGGGCTGGCACTCTTTGGTGTGGATGCGGAGAGTTTCAAAAAGACGGCGTATATTCCGCAAGGAGAAACGGATTCCGACGTTCCCGACGGGCTAAAAGGTAGGCTAATCTCCCTTTTATCGGCGGGTAACGAACCTAAAACGTGCGGCGGTGCAATCGCTCGCTTGGACGAGGCGGAGCGCGCGTTGCGCGCAAAACGCAAACCCGCCAAGGGGAAATTAGACGAAATCGACGAGCGGATAGAATACGTTTCCCGTGCGCGGACAGAGTACCGTATCGCACGCGAACACGCGGACGAGCTACGTCGGCAGGCGAACGCCTTAACGGAAGAAATGGAGGCGGCGCGGACAAGGTTAAACGGCGTGTCGGCAGAAATGGAAAAATGCTTAAAACAGGACGGAAACGCAACGCTGCGACGGGAATTAGAGGAAACGTTAGCCTCCGCGCAAAGCGAGCTCGAAGTTTTGCGTCCGTTCTTTGGGGAAATCGACCCCGCGCAAATTGAAACGGAGGAAATTGCAAAGGACGTAGCCCGTTTTTATGAGAAAACGGAGGGGGTAGGTACGCGTTCAAGCGCAAAAAAGCGGACGAAACGCCTGTTTTCGCTCGTCGCGTTTTTGCTCGGTTTAGGCTTGGCGGCAACAGGCGTACTCTTTATGGGCGAGCAACCGTTTTTGGGGCTTTTGGCGCTATTTTTTGGCGGAGCGGCGGCGGTTACGGCGTTATTTCCCTCCATCTGGTCGGGACGGAAAAAACAGAAAAAAGACAAGCGCGGATACGAAACGCAAGCCGAGAGAAAAAACGAGGCGCAAACGGAGGCGTTGGAGCGCAAGCTCGCCCGCTATTTCGGTGCGTTTGCCTTTGAAGAGATTTACGATTTCCGCGCGGCGTTAAATACCGTACGGGAGAAACGGGCGCGTTATTTGGAAAAGCAGGAAACGGTAAAGCGTTGTGAAGAAAAGCTCGCGCGCCTTGCCCGTGAAACGGACGACGAAAACCAAGTCGGCACGGAAAACGGAGGTATGCAAAGGTATACCGCCGAGCGAGATATGCAGGCGTTGACGCTGGAAAAAACCTCACTCGAACGCATTGTGGCGGAGCTCGCGGAGCGGCGGGGCAGGGTGCTTGCACAGGAAGCGGAGAAGCGCGCGCTCGCGGAAAAGGAATCGGAAGCGGCGGGGGAAGAGAGTCGGAAGTCGGGGGGCAAGCGGGCTTAGGAA
>JAZRBK010000274.1:0-10435 GCA_045635025.1 Candidatus Scatosoma sp. | reverse complement strand
TGAAAGTCGCAGATATATAGCAATAGCGGTGATGATGGCAAAGAGGTCCCACCTGTTCCCATTCCGAACACAGAAGTTAAGCTCTTTTACGCCGAAAGTACTTACGGTTAACCGTTGGGAGGATAGGTAATTGCCGCTTTTATTGCCCCTTAGCTCAGTCGGTAGAGCAACGGACTGTTAATCCGTGTGTCGTCAGTTCGAGCCTGACAGGGGCAGCCAAAAGCCTTGATTTTTAACGAAATCAAGGCTTTTTTCGTGCCTTTTTTGTATAATTTCTCAAAAGAAGAAAGTTTTTTTGGGAAATTGGGAAGTGAATTGGGAAGTTTTTGGGAAGTAAAATCCGTTTATTTTAGCCACTTTTACGTGGCTTCTTAATATTCGTAATTGACCTTTTCGGCTTCGGCTAACAGGTATTCTTCCGAATAGTCCGTGTAACCTCTATCCACCTTACTCGTTTTAACGTCTTTGTCCTGCGTGTGTCCGTCCCACAACATGACGACTTCGGGATTTACACCACATTCCTTGCATCGCGTAATGAAAGTGTATCGAAGTTCGTGCGGATGGTGATTGGGAAATAACCGCCGTAACATTGTGCCAATAGAGCTTGTAACGGTGTTTTTAGCTTTCTCAAAGTCTACGTAAGAAAGAATCCTTTTGAATACGGGCGTGAAAGGGATTCGGCGCAATGATACTTTTCTGCCGAGCCGTTCTTTACTCGTTTCACATTCGAGATAGTTTCCGTCGATTACGCGCAAAGAGGCAAGTTCGCTTTGTCGAAGTCCGAAATAAAGGAGAACGAGCAGTGCGCTTGTCGTTGCGCCGTCGGGATTAGCGATACAGTAATCCACAAGTTTTTGTTCTTCCGCTTTCGTAAAAGCCGAGCCTTTTTTACTTTCGTGATAAGGCAGGACGATTTTCTTGACGGGGGATTGGATTCCGTAATCGTTAGCAGCTAAATCGAAGATGCAACGGAGTAATAGTTTTAGCTTGTCCGCCGTTCGGTGTTTGCCTTGTTCTACAAACTCAAAAAGATAGCTTTGAATCATAGGTCGGTTTATATCGGAAAGGTATAAATGCCCGAATCGTGGTTTCAAGTTCGTTTTTAGCAGACGTTCATACTCCGCATACGTGCTGGGTTTTGTCGTTTGCTTTTTTATTTTTAACCATTCGTCGGCAAAATTTCCGAATAAGACCGTCCGCGCTGTCGGTTTCTTTGTAGAACCTTGCGGTAAATCGCATTGTTGAGCTTGACCGATTAAACGTTCTATAAACTTGCGTTTCATCGTTACAAAGTCTTTAGAGGCGACTTCGATGTTAAAGCCGTTTCTTCGATAACGTGCTTGAAAAAGTCCTTGATAGTAACGGTATTTTACAATAGTGCTGTCAACAGCAAATAAGTGTTGAAATGATTTCGGCATAGTAGATAACTCCTTTTTAGTGAAAGTTAATATACCGAAGTTTTCTTCCCGCTTATTTTCTTGTTTGTCCATTCTGGACGGTGGTACAGTGAGAAGTTTTAGGCGTTCTTCCGTGAAAGAGTTGCCCGCGAGCTTTAAGATAAGCGCGATATTCTCATCTGCATCGGGTTTGTTAGTTGCTTCTTTAATCCATTGTGTAATTTGTTTTAATTCTTGCTCAGTCAAATCTCCTTTTACAATTTATTTAGGTTATATAATCGTACTTTAAACGGAAAGAAAAGTACGATAGTCCTATCAAAATTCTCCTTGCTAATTCCCGAAAATTACGGGTGTGATAAGCACGCATTGTGTTCCGCTGTTATTATCCACACGCAAGAAATATTAATACGATATTATACATATTCGTACGCATTTGTCAAGCGTTTGGAAGAAAAAAGAAAAGAAAGAAGCAGGTTTCCTGCTTGCTTTATTCATCGATAGATGAACGTTGATTTTTGCCGAAAACTGCGTTTGTGGCAAAAACCTTATCCTGCTTCGTTTTTTTGAAACTTTGCAACACTTTTGAGTCTATTTCATTGTATTCACCTCCTTAAAAAATACTTAAATTTTCCCCATTAAAACTCTTGACTTATCTAAATATTCTTGCTATAATTATCTCAATACTGAACAATAGTTTTAATAAAAATAAGCCGTGTTCGGCTTTGTGGATTTGGACGGGTTGGGCTATTATAATATCACAATACTGAACGCAAGTCAAGCATTTTTTAGCGGTTAGGGGAAATTTTTTATGAGTAATTATTTATTAGAAAGACATATTATGTTTTCGAGGAATATAGAATGTTGTAGAGAAGTTATTTTTGATTTACGGTACTTGGATATAACGGCGTATACGGGACTTGCGGAATCGACTATGATTTCGTATGATACGAAAGCCGTTTCGCCGTATATTACGGTAGCGAAGAAAATAGCGGATATGTATTGTACGGATATTGAACGGCTTTGCGGGGATGAGGTTTACTTTGATATAGAAGAAGTTTTGTCGTTGCAGGTAGCGTTTATAAAGCGGTTGGGTGGGGTAGAGATAAAGCTGTATAAGGAAAAAATACTTGCTGAAATGGATAAGTATTTGAGTTTATCTAAATATGAAGTATATAAATTGTTATCTAAAACTTTTAGAGATATTATATCCGATTTGCACCGTGACGGGAGATATATCACGATAGAAACAGACGAAAGTATTATAGAAAATTTTACGAAGAACTTTCACGATTTGCATAACTTTTCAAGGATTAATTATCGAAAACTTGGCAAGGCGATTGATATGTCGATAGGGAACTTGACGAGATTAGCGCAAGGCAACGAGCCTATGTTATCGGCAGTTATAAAGCTTGCGGATTTCTTTGGGGTATCTATAACTCAAATGCTTTCCGATAATCCAAACTTTAATTATGAGAAGATGCAAAGGGAAATCGCGGGTAAAACGAGTATTGCGAATTTACCGCCCGCGATTAGTGATAAAAAGATAAAGAAAGATAGAAAATTACGGATAGAATTGCTTGATAAAATGCAGGCAAGAAAGTTGATTGTTAAATGGTTAAATAAGTGTGCTAATTAGTTTTATGAATTACTAGTAAAAATGATGATGAAAGTTGAAGTGTTTTGACTGATATAAAATTTTGAAGATATAATAAAAACTGCTTGAATAAAAATTTTACATATGTTATACTGGTAAAAATTACATTTTTAATGTACAAATTATATATTTTACTAACGGAAAGAGATTGGAAAATGAGCGAAAGAGAAAATCAAGAAAGACGGCAACAAGATTTTGAAAAAATCATTGAAAAAATTATTGATAACGCCGAAATTGGATTAAAAGAGTTTTATGAAAAATACGGACGATTAATACAAATAACGGCACAGACTTTTTGTGAAAAAGATACTGTCAATGAAGTGGTAAATGACGTCTTGATAAAAGTATGGAAAAATGCAAGAAAAATAAAAAACATTGAAAATCCGGAAGGCTGGATATATATAATAACAGTTAATACTATAAAAAGTACCTTCAAGAGGAAGCATACTTTTCCGTTAAACGAGAATATGATGTCCGATAAAAATATCATTAATGACGTTATAGAGCAAGATGCGTTTGATGCGTTAATCAAAAATTGTACAGAAACAGAGCGATGTATTATGATACATAAATTTGTATTAAAATACACGTTCCAAGAGATAGCCGAAGAAACAAAAATGCCTTTAAGTACTATCACTACCACTTATTATAGGTCGTTAAAAAAGATCGAAAAAGAAATACAAAAAATGCGTAAAAAAGAGAATAACGAGCAGTCTTATTAATTAGAAATTATTTAGGAGGCTTGTTTATGAAAATTAATAAAATTTTAGGAATTGCTTTATCATTTGTTGCAACGTTGGCTTGTTTGCCTAAGATCAATCAAATTTCTTCCCAAGCAGAGGGTGTTAATTCAGCCGATGAATATTTTTTAGAATTCATTGATGAAAATGTAGCGGAGAACGTAGTTTTTGAATCGAGACCTTTATACAATGTTAATCTTCAAGTAAACGGTTATGAATATACGTTTGAAGTTGATGGAGAAAATGGATATGCTTTATTAACCGAAATGCAAATTTTAGGGCAAACGGTATATGAGGTGGAGGAATTATTTTATAACAAACAATCACCGTTTTCTGAATGTATAGGTTTGCCTGTGTACGTTACGTTTAATCTTTATCTTGAATATAAAAACAATCATTTTTATAATTTAGAGAACGATGCCATAATAGACGAAGAGACTTTGCAAGAGGCTGTAAATAAAGGATTCTGTTATGGTGGAACGGATTATTTTATAGAGCAGACCCAAACGGTAAGTTACGCTCGAAAGGAGTCTTCATCGTATGCAATAGCGAATGATTTGCCGAATTATTATGGAACAATAGGCGCTACTAGCTGTGCGAATACGGCAGGAGCGGTATTAATCGGTTATTACGATCAATTTTGTGAAAATTTAATTGCTAATTATAAAACGTATATACGATTGGGTTCGACTTTTAGATACAAATCCGCAACAACGGAGATAGACAATTTAATTATACAATTAGGGAATTTAATGAGTGGAACTTCTCAACAACAAGGAGTAACCTTTTCGCAGTTTCAAGCAGGGATGAACAGCTACGTGACAGGAAAAGGGTATACATACACTACGGTTAATATGCTCACTAATGGTGTTTTTGATTTTAATAGCTATAAAAATGCAGTGGAAAGTGGAAAGCCAGTTGCCTTGTTTCTAAATGGTTTTGCAATGCTTGAAAGTATAGTTGAAGGCAATAATATAGATACGGTTAATAGTGCTGTAACAAGTTATACGCACGTTGCAGTTGGTTGTGGATATAAATGTGATACGTATTATGATTCGAGTAATAACGTTATAACAACCCGTAGATATTTGAAGGTTGCAAGTGGATTATCGGATTATAATATTGGGTATGTGAATATAAATGGTTACGGAGAAATAAATAAAGCCATTTCCGTGCAGATACAATGAGGTTGAAAATGAAAGAAAAAGAAATAGAACAATGCTTGCAAGAAAAAGCAGACGAAATTGAAATCAGAGATTTTGAGTCGGTTTGGGGTGAAGTCAAGGATAAGATAGTCGTTAAAAAGAAACAACGTAGAAAATGGAAATGGATTTCGATTGCGGCATCTTTTGTAGGAGTGATTACGGCAGGAATGTTTATACTGCCCAATGTTGTGCCTAATCAGCCAAATAATTCTGAAGAGCCAGAAATTATTTTTTATGCGGAACAGTTAAGTTCTGTCGCCACAACCGAAAATGATTTTTATGAGAAGTTCAATGCGGCGAACATAAACTGTATTGACGTTTCTAATTATGACGTTTTGAATCATGCACTTCTTTATGCTGAAAATCAGGAAGTGAAGGGAGGAATACTTGATTTTTGCGACAATGAAGAGAATCCTTCCTATTTTGTCATTTTGCACGTTTATGATAAGAACGTTCAATTATCAGAAAACATATATCACGATTATACTTTGAGTTTAGAAACTTCAAATGGAGCTAAAATTCAATATAAATTAGACGCATATTCAGAAGAAGATGGGTTGTATGTATATCGTGCTAAAGCGGTATTTAATTCTACAAGCTATTTAGTAGAATATAATACATTTGAAGAAAATGCAACGCAATTTTTTGAGGAATTATTTAATTAAAAAAAGACCTTTTAAGGTCTTTTTTTGTAAAAATGCGTAAAAAGGATAGAGTTAAAGCGTCTTATTGATATAAAACTATAAATGTATAGGAGTAAGTAGAAATGAAAAGAAAGAATTCAAAAATAGGTATCGTAGCCATATCGTTAGCAACGGTTTTGTTTTCGCAAAGCGTTCCAATGAATATTTTGAGTGCATTTGCGGAAGAGCTTGCTGACGTGTTGACACAAGAAGAAACGATAGAGCACGAAATTTATTCGGGTAATATGGTAGATAAGTATAATATCGGAAGTGGCTATATTATTCAAGAGAATGTAGAAAACAGAACAGCAACAACAAAAGAATTTCTGATGAGTGATAATACGATTATGGTTCAACAATTTGTTGAGCCTATTCACTATTTGGAAAACGGCAAATATAAAAACATAGATAATTCGTTAGTAGAAGAAACGGAAGAGAATAAAAAAATATATAAAAATACCGCAAATTCTTTTAAGGTCAAAATAGAAAAAGGGAAAAATTCGTTTATTGAAATAGAAGAAGATGGTTATGATTTACAGTTTAAGTATAAAGAAAACACTAAACAAGAGATAAAAGCAAAAATCAATAATTCGGAGAAGACAGAAAAAGTTGATTATAAAGGTAAAAAGCATACTCGTCCTAAAACGAGTAAAGTGCCGAGTGGTCAAATAAAATATACTTCGATAGAAACTGATACAGATATTATACATACCGTTAAAAATAATAAGTTGAGCAATGAAATTGTAATCAGTAAAAGCAAGGAACAATATTCCTATACCTTTGCATTGGAATCAAAGTCTTTGAAATTTGAGCAGAGTGTAGATGGTAGTATTTGTGCAAGCAATGCGTCGGGACAAACAAAATTTATTATGCCGATACCATACATGATGGATGCAAATGGTGAATATAGCAATGCAATAACATATACACTAATCGAAACTGAAAGCGGTTTGGAATTAACGCTTACGGCTAATGCGGAATGGATAAATCAACAGGCTAAATTCCCTATTACAATTACGCCCGAAATTAAAAGTGCAAAAACCAATTCGCTTAAGTTTACGAATATTTACGAAAAGGGTGGAAATATAGTAAACGCAGATAAAATCTATGTGGGGAAGAAAAAAGGGGCAGAAAAAAGCGATGCTTTTTTGAGTTTTAAGTTGCCCAAGGTGGAGCATTATTATGAATTGATAGGCGCGTCCGTTGGTTTTGAATATCAAACGCATGGAATGGGATTACTTGACGGTAAAGATTTACAGTATGACGTATATCTTGCGGAAAGTACTAGTGATTTATCGACCATAACGTATGATAACAATCCAAATAAGATTCAAAAATTGAATGGTATTGAGAGAAAGGCTCAACGCGCAACAAAAACCTCAACATATGAAAGCGATATAATCAATACGACGCTTATTGAAGATGATACGATAACGATAGGTATAGAAACGGCAGCGGAAACGTCGGAAGATAGTTATATTGCTTTGGCAACAGCAAGCGAAACGACAAGTGCAGTATATTGGTATCAAAGAGTAATCGGTATAGAAGACGATTATAGTATGGAAACGTTTGGTGTCAATGGGGCAACTGCATATATCAATAACGGAACAGGGCAATTGACGAGTACATTTGATTTAGCTTCGGTGAATACGCTTTCTGATATGCCGTTTGAAGCAAGTTTGGTATATAATGATTATTATAATGAAGTTTTGACTGAGATAGGAAAAACTTCAATTGCTGGAACCAACTTTAAAATCAATTTCCAACAATTCATAGTTGCACATGATAGCGTGTACGAATTGATTGATGCAGATGGTTCGATATCAACGTTCCACGCTTTGGGTTCGGCATTATACTACTCAAAGGAAAAGAAATTGTATTATAATTCTTCTACGGGGATTATCTATGATTTGCAAGGTAATCAAATGGAGTTTACGAACGGGCGTTTAACTAAGATTGTTTCGCAAAATAATCCTACGGAATACATCAAAGTGGTATATGCAAGCACTGCGAGCGACCAAATAACAAGAGTGGAATATTATGCAAATTCCACGCTGAAATATACTATGTCTTTTACGTATTCAAATGGAAGACTTTCGACAGTCGCAACTAATGCGGATTCTTTGTCTCCATTAAAGAAATCGTTGCAATATGATGAAGATGGGAATTTGGTAAGCATTACAAACCAAACCAATAATACCACGGGAGTACAAACACTTTCTTTTGGTTATTGTAGGCGCTATTTGGATTCTGATCCCGTAGGTATGCTGAATTACATATTTGATAATCAAAAATGCGGAATTATATTTGATAGAGACCACGACGATACTATATATGAAGTACGCAATATGAATGCGGAAGGCATATATGGTTCTTGGCGTTGCTGTTCAAACGTTGCATTTGGCTATTACGGTGTCTATACAAAGATATATTATTATGAGAATAACGTAATGACAAATATGCGTTATGTATCTTTTAATAATTCCAAAGAAGTAATTTCCGAATGGGAACAGGATTCAAAAGGTCTTATTTCCGTCCAAGCGTCCACCAATTGGAAAAATATTTCCGCAACGGGAACTTCTAATTATGTAAAAGAAACTTGCACGTATTATCATAAATCGTTGCCCTTGAATGACGAAGGTATTAATGAAAATGGCGGAAAATTGACCTATACAATTAGTGCCAGTTCTTTGGAAGTTGAAAACCATCAAAATTATAGCTTTGCTATTATTTTTAAGGTGGTTACGGGGGATATAGAAGATGAGCTTCTCGCGGGCTTGAATCTTAGTGTAAAAATTGGGGATAGCACGGCTCAAAACATTATTTTAAATAATGGCGGAAGTACTTATATTGTAGTTCCTTGCGACTATTATAGTAGTGCGACGGACGTTGTCATTACAAATCGTGGGGCTGAATACGTTGTTGTTCAATATTTTACATATACTTTAGTCAACCGTGTACAAGAAGCTCTTACATACGATACGGGAATTAAAGCGCATAAGCTTTCGTCTACAACAACGAGTTTGCGCTCAGGGCATTATAGTTATGTTACGTATGACGAAAAGCAAAGAATTTCTACTGAACAGACGAGAGCGATTTCTACAGATTCGGTGGCGGAAACGACAACGTATAGTTATTATGACGCTTCTACGGATTCCAATATTGCAAAAGGTAAAATAAAGCAGATTAACACCACCAAAGAAAATAGCAATGACATTGATAAAACGGAATACGCATATACGGGTTCTTGGAATAATTATACTGAAACAGTAACGACAACACAAAATAGTGATAAAATGCAAACCACGTATAATATAAATCGTTCTACCAAAGTTATTACTCAAACGGACGAAAATAATATTCAAACGAAAGGTTATTATCAAGCGACAAACGGGGATATCCGTTTGTGGAAAGTAGAATACGCTAACACAAGAGAAGAATATACTTATAATAATTTAGGGCAAATCACTAATATCAACGTGTACGAGGGTTCAAATGGAACGCCCGTGTTTAGTCAAACGGATAATTACGACGAAAACGGCGTATATCTTGGTTCGAGCTATGGCGGAACAAAATACACCTACGGATATGACGATACGGGTTTTGTAACAAGTATCGGTTATGGTGGAACGGCGGAAAATGCTAGTGTGACACCATTGTTGCAATATTCGTATTATGGGGATGCTTATGGCGCGTCGGGGGCACTTAATTCGAATAAATTATCTCAAAAAACGTACGCAAATGGAAACGTTGAGAAGTATACCTATTCGCAGCGTTCAACATATAACGGTATAGTAAACAAAACGCAAATAGATTATAAGAATACGGAAAGCGATTCTACAGTAGGCACGTATATTTATAATTACAATACAAATGGCGCGCTGACAAGCCAAGAATATCGTAAAAATGGTTATGGGCAAGTATCGTATAATTACGGTGATTTATCGAATGTGGAAGAACAAATGCTGACGATAGGTGGATTGGATTTTTATTTTGAATATACAAATCATTACGATACGTTAAATAACCGTATAGAAAGGTCGCAGATATATTCCTTGATAGGTTGTTTGACAACAGATTTTAAGACACTTTATTATACCTACAATGCCGAAGGGCAAGTATCAGAATTTAGTTATGATTCGTATGACGTAGAATACACGTACGATAAAATGGGACGGTTAACAAATAGACTTGCACCGATTTCGTACAGCTATCAAGATATTCAAAACGAAAACTACGCGTATAAAACGTACGGAAACGGCTATACGACAAATCTTTTAACGCGCATTGACGACCAAACATATGTAAACAACGACCGAACGGCAACGTACGATGAAAACGGTTACGTCACGAGTATAACTTATAACCGAAACACCTACGCTTACACCTATGACGGCGTAGGACGTTTAGCGAGTGAAACGAAAAACGGCGCAACGACGAATTATTCGTACAATAGCGCGAATAATATCACACAAGCAGGAAATAAAACCTTTTTGTATGATAATCAAGGTCGCTTGGTGCAAGTAGGTAGCGATACTTTCTCTTACGACGAAATGGGCAACCCTACCACGTACAAAGGACAAACGTTCACTTGGGAGCAAGGCAGAAAGCTTACAAGCGGAACGCTGAACGGCAATACCTTTACGTATGCCTATGACGGAAATGGAATGCGTTTCAAAAAGACGGTAAACGACGTAAAAACGGAATACTATTATAACGGCAGTCAGCTGTTGATGGAAAGCAAAAACGGTTCGCG
>JAZRBK010000273.1:0-4208 GCA_045635025.1 Candidatus Scatosoma sp. | reverse complement strand
ACCCCCTCCTTTCTCACGTCCGTCAAACGCTTGGCAAGTCTATGCGAAAGGGAAAGGGTGAGCGGCATAAGCTCTTTCGTTTCACGGCAGGCATACCCGAACATCATACCTTGGTCGCCCGCGCCGATTCTGTCCGCTTCTTCGCCACCTGCTTTGTGTTCCAAAGAAGCGTTTACGCCCATTGCAATATCGGGCGATTGCGTATGAATTGCCACGATAATTTTACATTTATCGTACGCGAACGTACCGAAATCGTAACCGATTCCCTTGATAATTTCCCGCGCTTTTTCTTCATAGTTTACCTTAGCCGTGGTGGTAACCTCGCCCATAATCAAGAGGGTATCGAACGCCGCCGCGCACTCTACCGCCGCACGAGCCGCAGGGTCAACGCTTAAAATCGCGTCCAAAATCCCGTCGGAAATATTATCGCAAACCTTATCGGGATGTCCTTCGGTAACGCTTTCGCTCGTAAAAAACTTTTTCACAATCTTGTCCTCTTTCGCTTTTTCTTTTTCGTTCCCTATTATAATGTATTTTTCAGCGTTTGTCAAGTTATTCTGCTTGCAAAAGCGATTGCAAAAATATTTTATTCGTGGTATAATAATTTTATGGACGAAAAAAACGGGTTTTCGCTTAAAAACTGCAAACTTTGCCCCGTGGAATGCGGCGCGGACAGAACGCAAGGCGTAGGCGCTTGCGGCGTTTCTTCATTGCGTATCGCTAAATATTACCTCCACCCCTTTGAGGAGCCCTGTATCTCGTTCAAAAAGGGTAGCGGCACTATCTTTTTTAGCGGTTGCAATCTCCGTTGTCCGTACTGCCAAAATTACGAGGTATCCCGCGCTAAGCGCGGAAAAGAAATTACTCCTTTGGAGCTTGCGGATATTTTCAAAAAACTAGAAGATATGGGCGCGGAAAATATCTCTCTCGTAACCCCAACCCATTTAATTTCGTACCTGCTGCCCGCATTTGAGCTTTACAAGCCGAAAATCCCCGTCGTCTACAATAGCGGCGGTTATGAAAAGGTGGAAACTTTGGAGCGCATTGCTCCGTTTATCGATATTTGGCTACCCGATATAAAATACTATTCCTCTGCCCTTTCTAAGCGGTATTTAGGCAGAGAAGATTATTTCGACGTAGCAAGCGAGGCGGTTTTATATATGGCGCAAAAACCGCTCACGATGACGGCGGAGGGCAAAATGTTATCGGGTTGTATCGTACGACATTTGATTATGCCCCTTTGCGTAAGCGATTCCAAATCCATCGTGAAATGGTTCGCCCGTGAACTCCCCAAAAGCGCGTATTTGAGCTTAATGAGCCAATACACCCCGTTTGGAAACCTCGAAAACTTCCCCGAGCTCAACCGCAAAATCACGGCGCGGGAATATTCTTCCGTTTTAGAAACGGCTTTCGAGTCGGGCATTGAAAACCTCTTCACGCAAGAACGCACCTCGTCAAGCGAACGCTATATCCCTAAGTGGGATTATTAAAATAAGCGGGGTTGTTAAAATAATTCATTTGCCCTTTTATTCTTCGTCGAACACGGTAGCTTTCAAGCGGCTAATTTTACTCGCGAGATAAGCGGCTCGCGACGGCGAAGCAACGGAGATTTCTTCTTCCGCGCGGCGTATGGCGCGTAACCTTTTTTGCATTTTACTTTTCGATTTCATTTGATAACGATTTTGCGCGATAAGGCGGTATTTTATGCTCATTTCTTGTGAAAACGTATTTTTCGGTTTTAACGGCGGCTCGCTTTTGGAGAACGTCTGTTTTACGCTAAACGAAAAAGAACGGGTTGGGCTTATCGGCGGGAACGGCGAGGGCAAAACCACCCTTATCCGCTTGATTTTGGGCGAGTTGGACGTGGAAAACGGCGTTTTAACGAGAAAAAACGGAATTCGTATCGGCTATCTTGCGCAAAACGGCGGTTATGACTCCGAGAATACCGTTTTTGAGGAAATGCGGGAGATTTTTGCCGAAGATATCCGCGCCGTCGATTCCCTGCGCGAGGTGGAAAAGAAAATCGCGCTCACGGACGAAAGTTCGAGCGAATATAAAACGCTTGTAGCAAAATACGACCACCTAAACCGTTTTATCGCCGCGCGGGATTCTTATCAGTTCGAGGTAAAAATCCGCACCGTTTTGAACGGTATGGGGTTTGGCGAAACGTACAGCCAGCGCATTTCCACGATGTCGGGCGGAGAAAAAACACGGCTCAAACTTTGTAGACTTCTCTTAGAAGAACCCGAACTCTTGATTTTGGACGAGCCCACCAACCACCTTGATATGAAAACGCTCTTTTGGCTGGAAGAGTATCTTTCTTCCTTTAAGGGCGCGATTTTAACCGTTTCGCACGATAGATATTTCTTAGATAAGCTCGCTACGCAAATCTATGAAATCGAACATAAAAAACTCTCCGTGTTCAAGGGGAATTATACGAAGTATAAAGGGCTCAAAGCGGAAAAATGCGCTCGGCTTTTGAAAGAGTATGAAAAACAACAGGAAGAGCGCGCGCATATGCAGGAATACGTAGATAAAAATCTCGTGCGCGCTTCCACGACGAAAATGGCGCAATCGCGTAGAAAAGCGCTGGAAAAAATGGAGCTCGTCGAAAAACCGCTCCTGCCCCCGCCACCGCCGCGTTTTTCCTTTACCTATGCCGACAAGCCGTATGAACGGGTCTTGGAAGTAAACGCCTTACGCTTAACCGCGGGCGATTTTAAGGAGAAAACGCTTTGCGAAAACGTGTCCTTTACCCTTATGCGCGGTGAAAAATGCGCTATCGTCGGGGATAACGGAACGGGAAAATCCACCCTCGTAAAAGAGCTCGTCAAAAATAAAAACACGGCGATTACGTTCGGTCGGTACGTAAAAATTGCTTTCTACGACCAAGAAAACGCAAACTTGAATGGCGAAAACACCGTTCTTGCCGAGCTTTGGGAACGGCACGTTTCTTTCGACCAAACACGCGTGCGCAGTATCTTAGCGGCGGCGGGGCTCGGCGCGGAAGATATGGACAAAAAAGTACGTATGCTCTCCGGCGGCGAGCGGGCGAAACTTGCGCTTGCCGTGTTCGCCTGTGAAAACGGCAACGTTCTGCTTTTAGACGAGCCGACCAATCACCTCGACCTACCCGCCCGCGAAAGCTTGGAAAGTGCGCTCAAAAGCTTTGACGGCACGGTGCTTTTCGTATCGCACGACAGATACTTTATCCGCGCGCTTTGCGATAAGGTTTTGGAACTTGACAGCGGCGTTGCGACTTGTTATAACGGCGGTTACGACGAGTACACCTCGCTTAAAAACGCACAACGGCAAGAAACGCAACGCATACCTGCCCCTACCCTTTCCTCCGTTAGCACGGAAAAGACGGAATATTTTAAGAGCAAGGAAGAACGCGCCGCCGAAGCGAAAAAGCGCACGCGTACAAAGAAAATCGAAGAAGAAATCACAAGTTTAGAAGCGGAAGAAGCGCAAATCAACGAGGAACTTGCCTCCCCGCAAGTTGCCGCGAATTTTAGCCTATTGACGGAAAAATGCAACCGTTTAGAAGCAATCAAAAACAGGCTCGAAAGCCTGTATGAAGAATACGAAGAATTACTTTGAAACAAAATCCATATACGAAAACCGAGCGAAAAACCGCTCGGTTTTTTGTGTGCTCTATAATCAATTTACTCGTCCAAGAAGAAAATCTATGCTACACTCTAACGATAAGCCAATTTTAATAAGGCTATCGCAATGGATATGCAGCCCAAAAGTTTTGTCTAACTTTTGGGGTGCATATCACGTCTAACATTGTCAGTTCTTTTCTTATTTTGTAATTTTAGCGATTGGCTTTTTCGTTACAAAACGTTTTTCGCCTTATTGATTACGGTTAGGTATGGTTAAGTCCATGCCCTCTTTCTTGCGTTTCCAAGCTTCTTCCTGAGGGGCGGAAAAAACACCCTCACGATGCGGAGAGGGATTCTCGCGCCAAGCGCGAGAGCAGCACTCGCAAATCAAGCGATAACTCTTCGCTACTGTCCGTTTGTTTGCTCGTTCGCACGAACCCCCGTTTAATTCGGCGCTTCTTCAAACCTCTTCCTGCGCCAACGGAAAAAACACCCTCACAATGCGGAGAGGCATTCTCGCGCCAAGCGCGAGAGCAGCACTCGCAAATCAAGCGATAACTCTTCGCTACTGTCCGTTTGTTTGCTCGTTCGCACGAACCC
>JAZRBK010000272.1:0-6307 GCA_045635025.1 Candidatus Scatosoma sp. | reverse complement strand
GGTTTTTTAAGATTTTTCCGCGTTCGAAGCTCGCAACCGAATCGAAAAGTCCAAAAACGCCGAACGCAAGCGCGGAAATTAAAATCGTAATCACCAAACGCACGGGTTTGACGACAAGCGATTTTACACCGAGCGAAAATGAACTCCGTACCTTCATTTTACTCTTTTTAAGAGCAATCGGTTCTAAATCTCCGCGTTCAACCTTACCCGTTTTATCCCTCTCACGATAAGTAAGATTTTCAATCACTTCGATTTTCTTCCTTTCGTAAATCGCGGCGGCAAGCTCGTCCTTTTCACTCTCCGTGAGCTTTGCTCCCTCGCGAACGAGTACGGAGGCTTCTTGCGTGCTTACGTTTGCAGTAATTTGATTTTCAGAAAAGGTAATATCGTCCGCAACCTTACCGTCAACAAGGTGAATAATTCTGTCGGCGTATTTTTCCGCGAATTCGCTATCGTGCGAAACGACGATAACAAGCTTTTCCTTAGAAAGCTTCTTTAACGTTTCAAGCACTTGAATACCCGTCGCACTATCAAGAGCCCCCGTCGGCTCGTCCGCCATAATAATACGGGGATGTTTTACAAGCGCACGGGCTATCGCAACCCGTTGGCGTTGTCCGCCTGAAAGTTCGGAAGGTTTTCTATCTTTCAAATCGGCAATTTCAACGTCGTTTAAGAGCTTTTGATATTCCTCGTCGTCCACTTCGCCGCCTTGTAATTCCATAGCGATTTTGATATTCTTTTCCACACTGTATTCGGGGAGAAGATTATACTCTTGAAAGATAAACCCGATAAAAGTGTTGCGATAACTGTCGTATTCTTGCGCGGAAAAAGAAGAAAACTTCTTGTCCTGCACGACGATTTCCCCGTCGTCAATCCCGTCCAAACCACCGATTACGTTAAGGAGAGTCGTTTTACCGCAACCGCTTTTACCTGTAATAAATACAAGCCCCGTCGAGGGAAAAGTCAATGAAACCCCGTCGAGCGCGTTTACCACACCCGCTTTTGTTTGATAGGTTTTTTTAACGTTTATAAGTTCTAACATACCACCGTTTCCCTCGTTTGTTTTTTTGACAATACTTTTATTATTATAACATAATTTGGCGTAACTTGCAAGCGTTTTTTTATTAGGTTTTCTTTCGGTATAATTCACACGGAAAAATTACAACAAAATACATAAAAAGGGTTTACAAACGCATAGCAATCTGTTATAATAATGTTATGGCACAAGAGAAGAATAAGTTTTTTATGCACAAAATCTCCAATCTTTTGAATATCCAAAAGATTGTAACTATCCATTATCAGTCTTTGCACGCGGATTATACTTTTCCCGAAGAGTCGCACGATTTTTGGGAAATTCAATACGCGGACAAGGGCGATTTAGTGCTTGGAATTGACGGGGAAATCGTCCACCTTAAAAAGGGAGAGATTATCTTTATTAAACCCAATCAACCCCATTGTTTGATTGACTGTACGAAAGAACCGAACATTTTTATCATTTCCTTCCTTTGCCGTTCCCCGTCGATGAGCTTTTTCGAGGGGAAAAAGTTTGCTCTACCCGAAAAATACCGTTATCTTTTACAAAACATTATGTCGGAGGCGACGGAAACGTTTGATTTACCCGATTTCGACCCGCATCTAACGCAGTTGGTCTTGCGGGATAACCCTAATCTTGGCGGCGAACAAATCCTGAAAAACTCTTTAGAAAATCTTTTGATTTATCTGTTGCGTTATGCACAACACCGCGAGGGCGTACAGGAGTTTTTCGTATCCAAAATCGCAGACTCCACCGAGCTTCAAGACGAAATCGTACGAATTTTGAAAGAACGGGTATACGACAGATTCCGTTTAGAAGATTTACGCGATAAGCTCCATTACGGAACGACACAGCTTTGTACTTTCTTCAAAAAGAAAACAGGAATGACGATTTACCAAACGTACTTAAAACTCAAAATCGACGAAGCGAAAAAGCTTATCCGCAAAAACCTGCCTTTCCCCGCTATCGTGGAAAGACTTTGTTTCGATTCTATCTCCACCTTTACGTACGTATTCAAAAAACACGTAGGAATGACTCCCGGCGAATATAGAAACAGTATCAAATAAAACGATATACCGCAAACAAAAAACGAGCCTTAGAGCTCGTTTTCTTTTACGTAGATTTTTCCGTTTTCCACCGAGAGAACTTTATCGGCAATCGATAGCGCCGCAGGTCTGTGCGTAACGATAAGGCAAGTTTTATTTTTAAGCGCGCGAACGTTTTCAAGCAAGGTAAGTTCCGTTTGCGTATCCAATGCGGAGGTAGCCTCGTCCAAAAGCAAAATCGGTCTATCCGACAAAATTGCCCTTGCAACGGCAAGTCGTTGCATTTGCCCTTCGGAAAGCCCTACTCCGTTTTCAAGCAAAGGAGTTTGCAAGCCTTGCGGTAAATCGTAAACAAACTGTGCGCAAGCTACGTCAAGTGCAGTTTTGATACGCGACTCTATATCCAAGCCGTCTTTATCATCGTCAAGGAAGAAAGTTAAGTTTTCATAAATCGTACCCGAAAAGAGAAACTTCCCTTGCGGAACGTACGCAAACAACGAGCGTTCTTTTGCGGTAAGCGGAAGTTCTCTCGCACCCGAGAAGACGTTTTCAAAATCTCCGCGTAAAGAAATACCGCCTTCCGTCGGGGAATATACGTGCAAAAGCAACTTAAAAAGGGTACTCTTACCTGAACCCGAAGCGCCCGTTAAGCAAACGATTTCCCCTTTCCTAATCGTAGACGAGGCGGCAGATAAAACCGTTTCACGCCCGTAACTAAACCCAACGTTTTCAAAAACGATTTCCTCCAAGTTAGCATAAACGGAAGCATCGATTTTTCCCGAAACGCTTTCTTGGGTAAGCTCTTCAATTTCGTTGAGCCGTTCACCGCTCGCCACCCGCGAATAGAACACGGGAATAATCGAAGAAGCCGCCGTAAACGGGTGTTGTAACTGCGTTAAAAGCAAAATTACCGACAAAATCGAACCGTAATCGTTGTTACCGCCAAGAATACTAATGCTACACCATACGACGGCAAAAATCAACCCAAAGTTCGTCAAAAGAGAGAAAATACCGCTCATAGCCGTACGCAATTCGTTGCGGCGCATACGCTTTTGATAGTAAATGCCGCCGAGCTCACCTGCTTTGAATCGGGTTTTTTCCTCCGCGCCGTACGCCTTTAAGGTTATCACGGAAGAAATACTCTCCTGCATAAACGCGCGTGAAGCTCCGTCCGCTTCCAACACCTCTTTTTGGCGTTTTTTGATTTGTTTTCTAAAACAAGCGGTAAGTCCGCCGAAAATGCAGCCGCAAACGACGTAAATCCCCGTGAAAAGCGGGTCTATCGTCAAAAGCGCCGCTATCGCGCCCACGCATTGGGTTATCATTCCCACGACGGCGGGCATAAGCCCTACCGTGTCCGTGGCTACCTCTTGAATATCCGACGTTAAACGGTTGAGAAGTTCCCCGCTGTGAAAACTTTGCAGCTTCACATACTCCGAGCGCAAAATCTTAGAAAAGGTCTTTTCACGCAATTCTTTTACGATTTTTGCGCGCAATTTTTCCGCAAAATAGCCCGAAGCGGTTTGTAGTCCGATTTTGATGAGCAACACCCCGAGCAATACGATACCAAACAAGAATAACAGCCGTTTATCCTCGTCGCGCGCGCTATTGATTAAAAAGCGCACCATATACGCAAACGCAAGAGAAAATAAAGTAGAAAGTACGGATAAAACGGTTAAAAAAAGGACAAACGCGCGATACGGGCGCATTTCTTTTTTTAACCACACTTTTCCCAATTCCTTTCTACAATTTCTGCTCATTATTTTTTAATCCCTAACGCACGTAAAACTTTTTTCGCCGCGCCCTTTATCCTCATCTTAATTCGCACGAAAAACCGACGGCGTTTATACGTTCTTATACGATTTTCCGCGTATTTTAGGTACTTTTCATCCGTACAAAGATAATGCTTATCTTTGCGGAAAAACTCCGTTAAAACCCCGAAAACGTCCTCCTCAGGTATATTTTCGTCCGAGTAACAGTTATCACCCCGAATGATATACCCGCCCTCGATAGGCTGTAAAACACGATGCAAAACGTAGGCGTCTCCCCGTTTATAAAGGGCTACGTCCAAGCGTTTTAACCGCTCGGTTTTAGGCTTTACGACAATCGTATCGCGGCGGCTTTTGAGCATCGGCAACATACTAACGCCCACCGTCGGACCGACGTAAACGCCCTTTTCCGCGAGCACGTCCTCAATTTTTAGACATTTCTTTTCGTTTTTTTCCATTACTCAGCAAATCCGTTCGATTTTACCGTTTCCATAAACGTTTCTACGTCTTTGCGAACGACGTCCGCTTCGACCTCGTAAACTTCAAGCATAGCCGCAACCGCTTCATCTACGGTATGTTCTTCGGCAAAGAAGTTCCACAAAAACTCACCCGTTTCATTGAGGTTAATCATACCGTGGAAAGACTTGCTCATTTCCCCAACGGGAACAACCACGCTCGTTCCACCGACTTTGCGGATTACAAATCCTTTTTTCATCTTCATATTTTTCACTTCCCTTTCTTTATTCTTTTATTAAATATTCTTCGCCCGTCAAGGCTTCAAACGACTGTTTAACCGCTTCCTGAGAAATATCGCACTGCAAAAGATAACACGGCACTTGCGACACGAGCTTATCGGTAAGCTCCAATGTTTTTGCGGCATTCTCTTCCTCTTCGGGCAATAAAATCTGCACGAAAATACGCGAAGCCGCTTCCGACGGCGTTAATCTTTTGATAGAGTTCGTTTTCGCCTGTTCCAAAAAACACAAACCTTTAAGGGGCGCTTGGCACTTTTCCCCTAACCGTTCTTTACCCATCCAAGGCGTACCGTAAGCGACAAAGCTGTCGCCGTCTAAGCCAAGAATCGGTTTATCGCCGTTGACAATTTTAACGTTGTCTAAATGCTTTAACCAAAGCCCCGTATGTGTAGATTTACCCGTACCGCTACGCCCTAAAAACGCATAAGCATTGCCTTTATACTCTAAAACCGCAGCGTGCAAAAGCATACGCTTTAACACGGGCAACTGCCGACAAATCGTCCGATACAGGCAGATATTTTCCACGTAACCGTCGGGGAAATTGGGTTCTAACGCTTTTTCGGCGTAGAACTCCTCGTTCGTTACCTTCGCCTCCACTTCGACGGGAGAAGTCTGGTCGGAGGAGAGATACTCGCGGCAAAACTCTTCGGTATATCTGCACCTATTTTCTATTTTTACGCGGAGCCCCGCAATCTCGTAAATCATAATTCCCCTCTTATCTTTTTATGGAACGTTT
The DNA here is from genome assembly GCA_045635025.1 of Candidatus Scatosoma sp. Taxonomy (GTDB): domain Bacteria; phylum Bacillota; class Clostridia; order Christensenellales; family Borkfalkiaceae; genus Scatosoma. The sequence continues at coordinate 968 of JAZRBK010000272.1, read as the reverse complement.
CTTTGTAAACGGTTCTTCGCCGTAGAACGGCTATTGCGCTATTAAACGCGAACGTCGCCTTTTTCCCCAAGCAAATCCGCGTGTTTTGCTAAAATCGGGTCGATTTCTTGCTCGATAAACTCAACGGTTTGCGAGGGAGCTCTGCCGATAAAGTTTTTCGCATCGAGGATTTCGTCCAAATGTCCCCAAACGGGTTTGAACGTTTCGTCCTGTTTGATAAGCTCAATCAAATTATTTTCTCCGCCCTCAACTTTCACGTTTTTACCCGCTTCCATCGAAAGCACGCGAATACGTTCGTGTAATTCCTGACGGTCTCCGCCCGCTTTCACGCACTCCATCATTATATTTTCCGTCGCCATAAACGGTAATTCCGCGCGGATATGTTTTGCGATAACCTTTTCGTAAACAACGAGGTTTTCCGCTACGTTCATATAGATATTCAAAATCGCGTCGGTCGCTAAAAACGCCTGTGCGTTGACGATACGGCGGTTTGCCGAGTCGTCGAGGGTGCGCTCAAACCATTGCGTAGAAGCGGTAATTGCGCTATTCATAGGCAAGGAAACGACGTAACGCGCCAACGAACCGATACGCTCCGTGCGCATAGGATTGCGTTTATACGCCATCGCAGACGAACCGATTTGCTTCTTTTCAAACGGTTCTTCCACCTCTTTCATGTTTTGCAAAAGACGAATATCATTGGAGAACTTATACGCACTTTGCGCGATTTGCGAAAGTACGGATAAAAGGTTATAATCGAGTTTTCTGGGGTACGTTTGTCCCGTTACGCCGAACACTTTCGCGTAACCCATTCTCGCCACTACCTTGTCTTGGAGGGCTTTTACCTTTTCCTCGTCGCCGCCGAAGAGTTCCATAAAACTCGCCTGCGTACCCGTCGTACCTTTCACGCCGCGCAGTTTAATCTGCGATTTTGCGTGCACGAGATTTTCGTAGTCCATTTCCAAATCCTG
>JAZRBK010000271.1:0-5021 GCA_045635025.1 Candidatus Scatosoma sp. | reverse complement strand
GTTCAACGCATACCTGCCCCTTTCTTTTTACTTTTTCACCGCAGTTTTCAAATCTTAATAGAACGTAGCGAGTTGTTCCTCGGGCGGATTGCAAACAATCACTTTTTCCGCCACCAAAACAGGTCCCTTGCCCTTATAAATACGGTGTTTTTGGAATTGAACTTTTGCCGTTATACTAATCCAATCGCGCGTTTGTAAGGACAAGCTTGCATCGGGTAATACGCAAGCAAGCCCGCAATATTGAATGTCCGCCTCACAACAGGTCATAACGTGTCTGCCCACGACGATATCTTCGGGTTCTAAACGCTTATCCGTGGCTACGAGCCCCTTAAACTTAACCGTTTTGCCTAAATACGCCTCCATATTTTCCGTCAAATCGCGATAGAAAAAGGCATAATCCTTATCCTCTATTACAATGACGGGCGCGTTAATATCAAAGGGCAACGGGTCTTCAATCTCGTCAAAATCGGCTTTGCCGTCCACCCGTTCGTAAACGATATCGCAACGGCGGGAAATCCCGCGCACGATTTTGTGGAGTTCCATTTTATCCATACTATCGTCATAACGGTTGAACACGACGAGCTGTGTGTTTTGGATTTTATCGAACGTAAATTGGCGCATATTCGCGTTATAATTTAAGAAGGTCGTCGAATCGAAAAAGGTCATCATTTGATTAATCATCCAACCTTCGGGCATAGCCGCAAAGAAATCTTCTATCATCCAAGTACCGTTATACTCGACGACGACGCGTTCCGCGCCGCATTCAAGCTGCCATTTGGTAAGATTTTCTTCCGTGAGTTCTTCCTTGCTTTCTACTGTAACGAGGGTAACGTTTTCCGCATCGGCAAAGCGAATCGTTTCGTATTCTTCCTCCCCCTCTTCGCAAACGAGAAGCAACGTTTTTTCTCCCGAAGAAAAGCGCGGGTCTTCCAGCGTTTCCTGAATAAACTTTGTTTTACCCGATTCCAAAAATCCCAAGAAGAGATAAACGGGTGTTTCCGTAGGTAATTTTTGTTTCATATCCTTATTCCTTATACCTTTTTATACCTTAAACAATTCTTTGAGCGCATTTTCATTCAAATCGCAACCAATCACGCACAAACGGCCGATAATTCCCGCCGCTCCCTCGCGAACGTCAGGCTCACACGGAACGTAATCGAAATGAATCCATTTCCCCTCGCCCGCTACGATTCCCTTTGCGCGAAGTACTTTCCCGTACTTTTCTTCTTCCGCTAACGCGGTTAAGCAACCGAAAATCTCGTCCTGCGTATATACCCGCGTCGCTTCCGCGCCCCAACTCACGAAAACGTCGACGGCGTGATGATGTCCGTGGTGGTCATGGTGGTGATGACAACTGCAATTCGGGTCGTCACCCTCGTGCCCATGATGTTCGTGGTGGTGCTCGTGGCGGTCGTGCTCACAACCGCAATCGCAATGTTCGCTGTGATGATGTTCGTGATGCCCGTGGTCGTGGCAATGACAATCAGGGTCGTCGCACTCGTGCCCGTGATGTTCGTGGTGGTGCTCGTGGCGGTCGTGCTCGCAACCGCAATCGCAATGCTCGCCGTGGTGATGTTCGTGGTGATGTTCGTGGTGATGCAAATGCTCCACTTCTTCGACGAGGTGGTCAAGCTCCGATTGTAAACAGTTTCGACTCTCCATAGCTTGTAAAATCGTTTTGCCGTTCAGCTCCGACCAAGCCGCCGTTACGAGCGTTGCCGTAGGGTTTTTTGCTCTTAAAAGCTCTACCGCCGCCGCGAGCTTTTCCGCCGAAGTTTTATCGGTATGCGAAAGAAGAATACAGCTTGCGTTTTCCACTTGGTCAATAAAAAACTCGCCGAAGTTCTTCATATAAACCTTACATTTCGATGCGTCTACTACCGTGCAAAACGCATTTAACGCGGCGTTTTCCAAGCCCGCGTCCGCAACCGCTTTAATAACATCGGAAAGTTTGCCGACCCCAGACGGTTCGATAATAATTCTATCGGGTGTGTACTCTTTGGCTACCTCTTTTAACGCTTTGGAGAAATCCCCCACGAGCGAACAGCAAATACAACCCGAATTCATTTCGGTAATATTGACACCTGCCTCTTCCAAAAACCCGCCGTCGATACCGATTTCCCCGAATTCGTTTTCAATCAGTACCACTTTTTCACCCGCATACGCTTCTTGTAAAAGTTTTTTAATCAACGTCGTTTTCCCTGCGCCCAAAAAGCCCGAAAAAATATCTATCTTCGTCATAATTTTACCTCTTTTCTCTCTGAATTGTGCGTTTACAACACTCTTTTTGCTTAATTTGTAGGTAGTTATTTGTTAAAAATCAGAATGCCCAAGTACCGTTTTCAAACACGGAAATCCTCTTTCCGTCTTTCGTAATTCCAACGATTTGCATATCGCGCGAACCAATCATAAAGTCCACGTGAATCATACTGTCGTTAATACCGCGCTTTTGGCACTCTTCTTCCGTGTAATTTTCATAACCCTTCAAGCACTCGTTAAACCCGCGCCCGAGCGCCAAATGACAGCTTGCGTTCTCGTCGAAAAGGGTGTTATAAAAGAGCACGCCCGATTCGTTGATAGGAGAATCGTAAGGAATAAGCGCTACTTCGCCAAGTTTCCCTGCTCCCTCGTCCATAGTAACCATTTTTTGGAGCAATTCCTCGCCCTTTTCTGCTTTTACCTCTACGACTTTGCCGTTTTCAAAGCGCATAGAGAAGTTCTCGATAAGCTCGCCCATATACGAAAGAGGTTTCGTCGAATACACGATACCCTCCACGCTACCCGCCTTGGGCGATGTGAATACCTCCTCAGTAGGAATATTCGGATTGAAAACACGGCCTTTGAGCGTTTTTTCGTTCCCGCCGCAGAACACGCCGTCCTCGTTAAGCTCTACCTTGAAATTAGTGCCGTTCCCGCTCTGATATTCGAGATATTGCAGTCCCAAGCCGTTCAGATACGCACAGCGTTTATCCAAATCGTCGTTATGCGCTTTCCAAGCGGCTATCGGGTTCTTCCCGTCGGCACGGGAAGTGTGTAAAATAACTTTCCACATCTCTTCCATAGCCTTTTTCGGCGAAAGGTTGGGGAATACTTTCTTCGCCCAAGCCTCCCCTGGAACAGCGGCTATGCAGCATTGATGACGGTTTTCCATCTTCAAGCGGTACGGCTTGATTTGCGGATATAACGCTTGACGAACAGCACTCATTTTCGCTTGGTCGATACCGCTCATACCGTCGGGGTCTTCCGATTCGATAAACAGTCTGCAAGCGTAGTTGTCCGCTTTGTATTCCCATTTCGCCTTAGCCCAAGGTTTTAAGGTGGACAGATTTTCTTTCGTTCTGTATTGAGAAGAAAGCTTTTCAACGGGTTGGTACGACCATTCCACGAACACCTCGCTCGCACCCGCTTTATAGCACTCTTCCACTACCATAGCGACAAACTCCGGTTGGTCAAGTCCCGCTCCGATGAATACCGACTGCCCTTTTTTCACGTTCAAGCCTACTTTTGCTATCAGTTTTGCGTATTTCTTTAATTGTGAAGTTCTCATTTTCTATCTCCAAGTTTTTAATCTTCTGTTTTATGCTTTGCCTTTTAAGCCTTACACTTCAAGCTGTTTGTTTAATATGTCTTTTGCGTACGAAACCGCGCGTTTTACGCCGCCTTTTTCAAACGGTACGGCAAGATTTGCCGCTTTGAGCGAATCTAAATAACCAAGCGAACCGCCGATTTTGCAAAGGGTAAGGTAATCTTTCCAGCAAGCCGCTTTATCGTCCGCAAGCTTTTTCTTGAACTCCATAGCCCCCATCGTCGTAAGCGTATAATTGATATAATAGAACGGATAGTGGAAAATATGGAGTTTATGATACCACCAGCCCCCGCGGGAGAACGTTTCGCTCTCCTCGCCGTAATCGCGCCACGGCATATATTTCTTCTCCAATTCCTTCCAAGCTGCCGTGCGCTCGCTCGGGGTCATATCAGGGTGTTCGTATACGATATGTTGAAACTCGTCTACGGCTACGCCGAAAGGAACGAAAGTAAGCGCCTCTTGTAAGTGTTGGAAACGGTACGCCTCCGCCTTGTCGCCGAAGAAGAGTTCCGCATACGGATAAGCGAACTGCTCCATAGACATAGAATGAATTTCCGCTATATCCGTAGGACAACCCCATTGCGCCTGCAAAGGTTGTGTCCGCATAGCCATATACCCCGCGAACGCGTGCCCCATTTCGTGCGTGAGCACGTCCACGTCCCCCGTCGTTCCGTTGAAGCAGGAATATACGAACGGCGCTTTGAACTCGCTTAAACTCGTCATATACCCCGTAGCCGCTTTGTTGGGCTTATTTTCAAGGTCCATAAGTTCGTGCTCTATCATAAAGTCGATAAACTCGCCCGTTTCCGCGCTCATATCCTTATACATAGCGCGCGCCTTTTCCACGAGCTCCGCCGTCGTGCCGATGGGAACGGCGTTTCCGCCGTTGAATATCAACTCTTCGTCGTAGTAGTACACTTTATCCACGCCGATACGCTTCGCTTGCGCCTTGTAAATCTTTTCACAGAAAGGCACGAGCTCTTCTTTTACCTGTTCTCTAAACGCCGCCACGTCCTTATAATCGTAATCGAGTCTGCCTTGTTGCATATAGCCGAGCGGCACGAAGTTTTCAAAGCCCATATTCACGCCCATTTGATTACGGATTTTTACAAGTCTGTCGAAAATCTCGCCCATTTCTTTTTCGTTTGCCGCGAAAAAGTTTTCGTACGCTTTCGCCGCCGCCTTACGCGTTTCTCTGTCGGGGTCGGAAAAATATTTCATTATCCCGTAGAGATTGCACTCTTCCCCGTTGAACGGAATCTTACAAGCCGCAACCAAGCGTTGATAGCGGTTGGTAAGTTCGCCCTCTTCTTGCATAAGCGGAATATTTTTCTCGCAAAAGCTATCCACGCCGAGCTTGACCTGTTTCAAAAACTGCGAGCCGAACTCCTTGTCGATTTCCGCCTTATAGGGGGATTGCAAAAGGGTAATGCTA
>JAZRBK010000270.1:0-2344 GCA_045635025.1 Candidatus Scatosoma sp. | reverse complement strand
TGGGCAATCCTAAACCTGTTTCTGTTAGTGCGTCCACATTCTCCAAATTAGGGGCACGCTCTCAATTAAAAGCTTCTATTTCGTATACCTCCGTTGGTAGACAGGAAGAAGAATATAACGATGTTGAAGATCTCGCCGTTGGTATGATTAAATTCGAAAATGGAGCAACGCTCTTTGCTGAAACAAGTTATAGCCTTAATATTAAAGGCGACTACAATGCGGTGGAGCTTTGTGGCACGAAAGGCGGTATTTCTATCAATCCCAGCGTGCATTTCTATACGAATTTGCATAATTATATGAGCGATATCGATTTTGTAGGTACGACGCAATTTGACGACGATGGGATTGTAGATGAATTAAGATACTTTATCGATGCTCTTTTGGGTAAAGTGGAATTTGGAACAACAGCGGAAGATGGCGTTGTTATGATGCAGATTTTGGATGCAATGTATGAATCTGCTAAAACAGGCAAAGAAGTGGTAATCGGAGAGCAAGCATGAATAAATTGCGCATAGGCGTGATCGGTTGCGGCAGAATTTCCGTCATGCATTTGGGTTCGATAGCCCTTTTTGAGGACGTAGAACTTATTGCCTGCTGTGATATAAAATCGGACCGTGCGGAAAACGCCGCGAAAAAATACGGGGTAAAAGCATACACCTCATACGAAGATATGCTGGATAACGAAAGGTTGGATGCCGTACATATTTGTTTGCCTCACTACTTGCATAGCAAGGTGGCTTGCTACGCTTTTAAAAAGGGGGTAAACGTGCTGACGGAAAAACCGATGGATATTGATTTGATAAGCGCGGAAAACGCCGTAAAAATGGCAAAAGAACGGGGCGTTTTATTCGGCGTCGTTTCTCAATGTCGTTATAACAATTCAGCACAGCTTGTCAAAAAGGCGGTGGATAGCGGAAAGCTTGGTAAAATTATTTCCGCCCGTTCCACACTCACCTGGTCGCGCTCGGACGAATATTACGGGGAAAGTGACTGGAAAGGTACTTGGGATAAAGAAGGCGGTGGTGTGGTTATTGACCAAGCTATTCACTCCATTGACCTCGTCAACTGGATTGTAAACAGCGAAGTGGAAAGAGTATCCTGTTCTATGGCAAACCGTGGACATAGAATTGTCAAGGTAGAAGATAGTGCAGAAGGTCTTATTTTCTACAAAAACGGCGTAAAATACGGCTTTTACTGTATGAACAACTACGGCTGTGACGAACCAATTGAAATCCGTTTATTCTGCGAAAATGGCAAGGTTGTTTTCGGCTACGACGACGCATTTATAGACTATAACGACGGGACGCACGAGGAAGCGCACCAAGACGAAAATCCGACTGAATTTGAGGGTGGCAAAGATTATTGGGGTTTTCAACACGCTAGGCAAATACGACAATTTTACGATGCAGTTTTAGGTATTGAACCCCTTGAAATTAGTGGGGAGGAAGCCTTAAAAACGCACCGCTTGATTATGGAAATTTATAAAACTGGTAAAACAAACATTTAAAGGCAAGATAAAAATAATGGAAACAGTAAAGCAAAAAGACGAGTATAAAATCAGCCGACTCTTATACATTTTAGAAGCGGCTTTGGAATATTTTGTTTCGATTGCAGTCGGGACGGTGTATTTGGCAAGGCTAACGGCTTATATAGGTATTTCCGACAGTATAACAGGGATATTGAGCGCATTTGTTTCTTTGGGCTGTGGTTTCCAAATCCTTGCAATTTTTTTGGCAAATAAACGCCCGGTAAAACGTTGGGTTACAGCAGGGCATATTTTTAGTCAAGCATTATTTGCGTTGTTGTATTTTATACCGTTGCTTTCATTATCAAGAGAAGTCAAAACCATTATTTTTATTTGTTCGCTTTTGATTGCGCATATCATACATAACATAATCAATTCGCCGAAAATCAATTGGTATATGTCTCTTGTGGAAGATAAAAAGCGGGGACGTTTTACGGCAAACAAAGAAATAGTATCTTTGTTAGGCGGTATGGCGTTTTCGTACGGGCTTGGTTTAATAATGGATCATTTTGAGTCGAACGGAGCTATTCGTACAGCATTTATAGTATGCGGAATAGGATTGTTTGGATTAATGCTCTTTCATAGTGCAACGTTAATTTTTGCGCAAGAAAAGCAGGAAATGGTTGAAAAAACGTCGGTAAAAAAGACATTGCAAAGTTTATTTCAAAATAAGGCGTTGTTTAAGATATTGGTTATTCCCATCCTTTGGAATGTTGCAAATTATGCAGTTATTTCGTTTAGCGGCACGTATCAAACGAAAGAATTGGCTTTTTCTACAACGTTTGCCTCGATTGTGATTATTGTGGGTAGTTTATGCAG
>JAZRBK010000269.1:0-1911 GCA_045635025.1 Candidatus Scatosoma sp. | reverse complement strand
CCCAACGCCCGTTGCCGTCCATAATCATAGCGATATGGCGGGGGATTTTGGTTTCTTTCTTTATTTTATTCCCCATTGCCGTTTAGATAGACATAAGTTCCTTTTCTTTTGCGGAAATAATCGTTTCCAAAGAACTCATATAACCGGAAATTGCCTTTTCCACGTCCGCTTCGCAGCCTGCCGTTTCGTCCTCGGAAAGCTCTTTTGCGGTTTTCATCTTCTTTAATAAATCCATAGCCTCGCGACGGTGGTTACGGAGCGCGACTTTCGATTCTTCGCCCATTTTCTTGGCTTGTTTTACGAGTTCGCGGCGGCGTTCTTCCGTCATATCGGGGAATACGAGCCGAATTACGTTGCCGTCGTTGGAGGGGGTGAGCCCGATATTCGATTGTAAAATCGCCTTTTCAACGGCTTTCAAGAGGGACTTATCCCAGAGACTGATTTGCAAGCATTTTGCGTCCAATGCGGAGACGTTGCCAAGCTCGATAAGCTTGCTCATACCGCCGTACGCCTCGACTTCCAATCTATCCAAAATGCGGGGATTTGCTCTGCCCGTGCGGATAGCGCCGTAATCGTTTTCCAACGCTTTGATGGTATTTTCACATTTTTCTTCGAGCTCCATCATCATTTCTTCCACTTTTTCATTCTCAATCATATCAATTTCTCCTTTTTCCTTTCTTTTTTCTCTCTTTTTAACTGCTTTGTAGCCGCATTTCGTCTTTTGAACGGCTTTTTCTTCTGCTCCGCTCGCCGATTTCAGGGAACGCGTATGGGCGCGAACCGCGCCACGCTTTATCCTAAACGCACCGTATCTCTTGCTAAGCAGCCTGTATTTCCAAGGGTTATACGTGGATAAGCGTACCCAATCTTTCCCCGCAGATGGCGCGGACGATAGAGTTTTCTTCGTTCAAGCCAAACGCGAGCGTGGGAACGTTGTTTTCCATACACATCGTCGCCGCGGTAAAGTCGATAACTTTGAGGTTTTGGTTGATAATGTCCGCGTATTTAAGCGATTCGTATTTCTTCGCAAACGGGTTGGTTTTCGGGTCGGAATCGTAAATCCCGTCTACGTTTTTCGCCATCATCAAAATATCTGCGTCGATTTCGCAAGCGCGGAGCGCTGCCGCCGTATCCGTCGAACAGTACGGGTTACCCGTTCCGCAGGCGAAAATCACCACTCTGCCCTGTTCGAAATGCCGAAGAGCTTTTCGTAAAATAAACCGTTCTGCAAGGGACGCCATATCGAGTGCGGTTTGTACGCGCACGGGCACGCCGCGTTGTTCAATCGCATCCATCATCGCAAGCGAGTTCATAACCGTTGCGAGCATACCCATATGGTCCGCGGTCGTGCGGTCCATATTCGTGCCCTGTCTGCCCCGCCAAAAATTGCCGCCGCCAATCACGAGCCCAACTTGCACGCCCATATTATGGATTTGCACGATTTGGTCTACGACGGGGGCGATAACTTCGTGGTTGAGCCCAAATCTGTTATCTCCTGCCAAAGCCTCCCCCGAAAGCTTCAAAAGCACCCTTTTATAGATAGGTTTATTCATAACTATACCTCCGTGGCGTAAAAAAATATTCTTTTCTTCTATTATACCATATTCTTCAAAAGAAAGCTATATAAAAAGCGAAAAAAGTACGTCGTTTTTCAAAAAATATTTATATTTTTTGCAGAAAAAAACTACCTCGCGCCCTTTTGAGGTACAAGGTAGATTTTCTCATTTCATAGGCTTATTGTTTTGCAGCGGCAACTTGCTTAGCAACCTCTTCGCTCAAATCTTCGCTCTTCTTTTCAAGACCTTCGCCCATTACGAAGAAGACGAACTTGTTGATGGAAGTACCAGCAGCCTTCAAAAGCTCTGCAATCTTCTTAGAGTCGTCCTTAATGAACGCCTGTTCCATAAGACA
>JAZRBK010000268.1:0-7040 GCA_045635025.1 Candidatus Scatosoma sp. | reverse complement strand
GCAAACAATCTTCCTCTCAGGATACTCTTTTTTCAGTTCATCGCGTACACGGTAGCCCCCTATTACCGAACTCGACAGTCCCGACGAACAGGAAATCGACAAAATATCATACCCGTCTTTTATGTAATTTTCAAATCTTTCCCGATAGGTAGCGTCGTTAATTTGCGAAGTGATAAAACGCGTTCCCTCACGCATCATCGCGTAGAAATCCTGCACGGAAATCTCCCGCCAATCCAAATCCGCGTCCGTCGTTTTTCCGTCGTAGGCAAGCTTCATTGGAATATAGTCTATCTCGTATTTGTCCCGAAGTTCTTTTTCCAAATCACAACAGCTGTCCGTAACGATTACGTACTTTCTCATTTTTATTTTCTCCTTATTGTATCATTTATTTACTTGCGGCAACTTCTTTCTCCGCTTCGTTTTCAAACGTCATTCTGCCAATCTCGTTACAACGGGCAAGCAGTTTTTCCGCAATCTCCGCTCTATTAGCACAAGTCTTTTTCAGTTCCGACCAATACGTGGGTTTATCCACGATATACGTGCGCGTGCCTTTGTTAAAATAAGCTACTTGCACGGGTACGTCGATACCGTTACGGGCGCAAAGTTCGCCGAGCATAGCAAATCCCTCGTGAAAACCTTCAAGTTGCGGCAAATAACCACTGTCCGATATTTCGGGATAAATTACTACCGTTTGCCCTTCCTTTATCGTCGCTACACTCTCTCTAAGCGTTTTCAAAAACCTGCCGTCGCGATAGGTGGAAATTAGATTTAACCCCTTATAAAACAAGTTCGTAAGCGGGCTCGCAGCCAAACAAAACAGACGGGCAAGATGTAAGTTCCAATGTTTCTTCTCGTGATAGTACACCCGCGTTTGGTATTGATACATTTTAATAAGCCCCGAGTTCATTTCGTACGTGCCCCACATGCGAACGGGTACGTCGCCGTAGATTTCCAGCGACATAGGCGCGTCCGTGCCCTCGTGGTTACTCAACAGAATCCCTGCCTCCACAAAGCCCTCACAATCAATATATTGGAAGGTCGGCTCAGGATAACGCTTCTTCATCAGTTTCTTCATAAACCGAAACCACCACTTCCGTTTTTGGACGGGTTTCTGTTTCTCTTGCTTTGCCAATTCTTTTCGTCGCTCCTATTTCTCGAAAATATTCCCAAACGGCTTTTCTCTCCGTCTGGGAATATTATATCATAGTTTTTTATGACAAATCAAGTGTTTGAACGTATAAAGTCATATTTTTTTATGACATTTTGTTTTTAAGGGCTTCAAAGAGTCATTTTAGCCTTATTCTTTCTCTTATGATTGCTTTTATTATTCCGCGGGGATTTCCCCTGCCGCACGCGCTTCCGATTGCGAACCGGTGGGGTTCAAGACACTATACCCGACGTTGATTAAGTGGTCGGCAACTCTTTCCAAGCCCGCGATAATGGAGAAGAAATACGCGCTGACTTCCATTGTACATTTCCCCTCGGCAAGACGGGTAAAGTGATTCGCGGAAAGGGAACGTTTCATACCGTCGACTTCGTTTTCAAGGGCGGTCAATTCGCCAAGGCGGTCGGTACGTTTGTTTTCAAACGCCTCGCGTGCGATATCGTACATAGCCAAGATTGTTTCGCGCATTCGGCTCAATTCTTCAAGTGCCGCGTCAGAGAAGCGCAAGCCCTCGCCCTGCATTTGCGTTGCGATTTCGTGGAAGTTTTCCGCGTGGTCGCCGATACGTTCCACGTCGTTGAGCACGTGGAAATACGAACCGATAACCCGTTCGTCCCCCGCCCCGACGAGCGGCGACAGTTTAATGAGATAACGGGTAAGCGATTTGTTGGTAAAGTCGATAATTTCCTCGCTACTATATATCGTTTCGGTATAATCCTCTTCTGCTTGCCCGCAGAGCTCTTGGGTCGATTTTTCGATATTCTCATATGCGAGCGCGGACATATATTCCATTTCCTTTTTTACCTGCATGAGCGCGATAGGCGGCGTTTTAAGCAAGCGTTCGTCCACGAAGCGGAGCTGTTTTTTCTGTTCCTCGTTCGCTTTTTTATCGGGAATGACTGTCATCGAGAAGCGTACCAGGTATTTGATGAACGGCAATAACAAAAGCGTCGTCGTTACGTTAAAAATTACGTGGAACCAAGCGATTTGCATTTGCGGATTATCCAAAAGCCCCTGCAAAAACCGCACCATATATCCCGAAAGTGGCCACAAAAACGCCGTAAATACAATCGTACCGACGACGTTAAAAGTCAAGTGAATAACCGCCGTTCGTTTCGCGTTCGCCGTCGTGCCGATACAAGCAAGCAACGCCGTTACACAAGTACCGATATTCGAGCCCAAGACGATAAAGAGTGCCGCATCCACGGTAATTGCGCCTTGTCCCACCATAATAATCACCATACCCGTCGCCGCAGACGAGCTTTGAATAATTCCTGTAAAGACCGCTCCGACCAAAATCAAAAGCAAGGGGAAATCGATTTTAACAAAAATACTCGCAAAAAAATCTTTTACCGTTTGATTTCCAAACGCCGCGCTCATCAAATCAAGTCCGATAAACAAGAGCCCAAAGCCACATAAAATCCCACCGATACGCTTTAAGTTTTCCTTTTTGAAGAACGTCATCATTACGCCGATGAAAGCGAGCGCCGAAGCGTAAAGGGAAATATCGAGCGAAGAAAGGGAAACGATGATACCTGTAATCGTCGTACCGATGTTTGCGCCCATAATAATCGACGCCGCTTGGAACAACGTCATAACCCCCGCATTCACGAAACCGATGGTCATAACGCTGGTTGCGGACGAGCTTTGAATAATTGCGGTAACCGCCGCACCAATGCCCACACCCGCAAAGCGGTTGTTGCTAATTTTACCGAGCAACCGTTTCATTCCAGAGCCCGCACTCTTTTCGAGCCCGTCGCCAAGCATATTCATACCTGCGATGAAAACGCCGACCCCTGCGAGCAATGCTAAAACGTAAGAAAAAATCATGCCAATATACTCCTATTATAAAGTTTTATCATTTTTACATAGATATTATATCATAACATCCCACAAAAAAGCAAAGAAAATATTCCTATTTTTTTTCATTTTTTCCAAACCCCGACAATTTTTTCCACAATTCGACCTTTTTTACAACGATACACAACGCCCGTCTTCCCCCTCTTCTTTACTTGACAAGCGCAAAAACGTACGCTATACTATATTTATATACTTTCGCGCGCAAGGAGTAAAAAAATGCCGAAACAACCGATTTGGAAAAAACTATTTGGATACTTTTCCGTCTTTGAATGGACGCTTTATCTTACGTCCGTTTGCGTGATTACGCTTGCGTTTTTTCTAGGTGCGGATTTTAAGTGGTTGACACTTATCTCTTCCCTTGTCGGCGTAAGCGCGCTCATTTTCCTTGCCAAAGGGAACGTTATCGGGCAATTTCTCGTCATTGCTTTCGCGATTTTATACGCAATCGTTTCGTATCAACAGCGGTATTTTGGGGAAATGATTACGTACCTGGGTATGTCGTTGCCAAGTGCCGCCGTCGCTTGTGTCAGTTGGCTCAGACATCCGTCGGACAAGGGAGCAAGCGAGGTAAGTATCGCAAAACTCACCACAAAAAAATGGCTGTTTTGTGTCCTTTTTACCCTTATTATCACGGCGGCGTTCTATTTTATTTTGCGCTATTTTCATACGAATAATCTCATTTTAAGTACCGTTTCGGTAGCGACGAGCTTCTTTGCTTCTATGCTCACGATTTTCCGCAGTCCCTATTATGCGCTCGCGTACGGAGCGAACGACCTCGTGCTCATCGGACTTTGGACGTGTTCGTGCTTCCTTTCGCTGGCATATTTACCTATGGCGATATGCTTTATAGCCTTTTTGGCGAGTGATAGTTATGCGTTTTTTAATTGGAAACGGCTCGCAAGAGAGCAAAATTGCAGAAAATCTTAAAAAATAAGTCGAAACCGTTGACAAAAGCGAAGCTTTTAGAGTATAATCATATCAACGGCAAAGGCGCGGAGTAAAACTCGATTGCCTTTGCCCTTTTTGCTTTTTTATTTGAAAAACCTATTTACCCTAAGTATTTACCCTAAGGAGAAAATTATATGAAACCCGTTTCCGAATATTTCGGCTGTATGGTCTTTGACGACCGCGTAATGAAAAACCGCCTTTCCGAGGAAAATTACAACCTTGTAAAACGTACCTTGCAAGACGGCAGAAGCCTCGATTTATCCGTAGCAAACGCCGTAGCCGCCGCTATGAAAGATTGGGCGGTAGAAAACGGCGCGACCCATTTCACCCATTGGTTTCAACCGCTCACGGGCATTACCGCCGAAAAACACGACAGCTTTATTACCCCGCAAAAGGACGGCGGTGTGATTATGGAGTTCTCGGGCAAAGAGCTCGTGAAAGGCGAAACGGACGCGTCCTCTTTCCCCTCGGGCGGATTGCGCGCCACCTTTGAGGCACGCGGTTATACGGCGTGGGACGCTACTTCGTACGCATTCATTAAAGACGGCGTGCTTTGTATTCCCACCGCGTTCTGTTCTTACGGCGGCGAGGCGCTCGACAAGAAAACCCCGCTTCTGCGTTCAATGGAAGCGATTAACCGCCAAGCTATGCGCGTTTTGAAACTGTTTGGCAACGAGAACGTAACCTCCGTCAAAACGACGGTTGGTCCGGAACAGGAATACTTCCTTATCGATAAGGACCTTTTCAAACTCCGCAAAGACCTTACCTACACGGGTCGTACTCTCTTCGGCGCGAAACCGCCTAAGGGACAGGAAACGGAGGGGCATTATTACGGCGTTATCAAACCGCGCGTACAAGCCTTTATGAAAGATTTGGACGAGGAACTTTGGAAGTTGGGCGTGCCCGCAAAAACGGAACACAACGAAGCCGCACCCTCTCAGCACGAGCTTGCACCTATCTTCGAAACGACGAACATCGCCGCGGACCATAACCAGCTCACGATGGAAATTATGCAAAAGCTCGCGAAAAAACACGATTTCGTCTGTCTGTTGCACGAAAAACCGTTCGAGGGCGTAAACGGCAGCGGTAAACATAACAACTGGTCTATGTCCACGAATACGGGCGTAAACCTTTTAGAACCGGGCGAAACGCCGAGTGAAAACGCTCAGTTTTTGCTCTTCCTTTGCGCCGTCTTGAAAGCAGTTGACGATTATCAGGATTTGCTCCGCATTTCCGTCGCTTCGGCAGGTAACGACCACCGCTTGGGCGCGAACGAAGCTCCGCCCGCCGTCGTGTCGGTATTCCTCGGCGACGAATTGACGGATATTTTACAATCGATTGAAAAGGATTTACCCCGCGACACGAAAGAAAAAGAACTTCTCCGCGTCGGCGTACATACTTTACCCAAGTTCCCCAAGGACACAACGGACAGAAACCGCACCTCCCCCTTTGCGTTTACGGGGAATAAGTTCGAGTTCCGTATGCTCGGCTCGGCGGCGTCCGTTTCCGACGCGAATACCGTGCTCAATACCGCGGTTGCGGAAAGTTTGAAGCGTTTTGCCGATGAATTAGAGGGTGCAAACGACTTTGAAACCGCGCTCCACGCGCTCATTAAAAAAGAAATCAAGGCGCATAACCGTATCGTGTTCAACGGGAATGGCTACGACGATAAATGGCTCGCAGAGGCGGAAACGCGCGGACTTTTGAATCTCAAAACCACGCCCGACGCTCTCCCCCATTTCATCGCGCAAAAGAACATTGACCTTTTCACGGAACATAAAGTTTATACCGAAAAGGAAATGCGCTCCCGCTATGAAATCATTTTGGAAAATTACTGCAAATTGATTGCCATCGAGGGCAAAACGATGGTGGATATGGCACTTAAAGACATTCTCCCCGCCGTCAGCGAATACACCCAAACGCTCGCGAATACCGTTCTTGCGAAAAAGGCGGTATGCAAGAAAACCGACTGTTCTTACGAAACGGAAGTGTTAAAGCAAATCTCCCTTTTGCAAACCCGCGCGCATAAGAGCGTTAACGCTTTGCAAAACGCCTTGAAAGAAGGAAAATCCTTGCGCGACGCAACAACGCTCGCCGTATACTTTAAGGACCAAGTAATCGGAAAAATGCACGAACTTCGAACGGCTTGCGACGAGTTGGAAACACTCGTTTCCGCAGAGTATTGGCCGTTCCCCACGTATGGTGAACTCCTGTTCGGGATATAACCTGTTTAGAATATAAAATTAACGCGAGGCAACGAGAATGTTCAACGTAGAAAAGACGACGAAAGCCGTTGTGGCTTGGATTCAAGATTGGTTTGAAAAGAACGGAAAAGACTGCAACGCCGTCATTGGAATTTCGGGCGGCAAGGATTCGAGCGTAGTCGCCGCTTTGTGCGTGGAAGCACTCGGGAAAGAACGGGTTATCGGTGTGCTTATGCCTAACGGCAAACAGCGAGATATCGACTGCTCGGAAGCGCTCGTCAAACACCTGGGTATCCCCTATTACGTTTGTAACATTCAAAAAGCGGTGGACGGCGTGTTGGAATCTTTGGAAACGGCGGGCGTAGAAGCAACTCGTCAAACGGTTGTCAATCTCCCCCCGCGTATCCGTATGTCTACCCTTTACGCGCTTTCGCAATCGAAAAACGGCCGAGTGGCAAATACTTGCAATCTTTCAGAAGATTGGGTTGGGTATTCGACGCGCTACGGCGATGCCGCAGGCGATTTTGCGCCGCTTGGCAAACTGACCGTGCAAGAGGTTAAGGCGATTGGGCATTATTTGGGGCTCCCCCGCTTCCTTGTAGAGAAAGTTCCCGCCGACGGATTGTCGGATAAAACGGACGAAGATAATCTCGGTTTCACCTACGCCGTTTTGGATAGATATATCCGCGAGGGTATTTGCGAGGACGAGGCTACGAAAGCAAGAATCGACAGATTACACGCCTTGAACGAGTTTAAACTTAAACCCATTCCCGCTTTTGAGTACGAACCGTAATTTGCCTTTTAATGAAAAACAAAACGAACCGCACCGAAGTTGTTGCGCTCGGGGGTTTTTTTGGCCTTTT
>JAZRBK010000267.1:0-4973 GCA_045635025.1 Candidatus Scatosoma sp. | reverse complement strand
ATAGACCTAACTCCTATCATTGTTTGTTAAGCGTCGAATTCCAAATTCTTAATTAACAATGAGTTTATTATATCAAAAAAAACAATTTAATTCAAGTAGTTTTTGCTGCTAAAAGAAAACTCGGCTTATAAAAAAGTCGAGTTTTATAAATTATTCAAATTAAATCCCTATGGGAAGAGCGGCAAAACTTGCCGTTCTTTTTGCGTATAGGTTTTGTAAAAATTGGGACATTAAAGTCAAAACACGTAAAAAATACTTTCTAATAGTTATAAACATAGGTTCTTAAAAACTCTTTTACCTTTTCCGCAGGGATGGCATATCCTCGCCTCGATGAGTTGCCTGCAACGCCTGCATAATTTACCCCAACCACATCTAAATTAGCATTCAATAACGGACCACCGCTAGAACCATTATTTATAAAGGCATTATGGGAGATGACGTTAAACGTTACATTGCTTTCGGAAGCAGGTGTATTAGACAACGTGATTTTTTGATAACTATATATCCGCCCATAAGTAATTGAATTCGATTGTGCTTTTGGAGCACCTAATGATATTACATCGTCGTTAACGAGAGGATTGCTTGAAACAATGGACAATTTTTTTACGCTGGTGGAAGTTGGCTTAAAATATAAACAAGCCAAGTCATATGACGCGGCAATTGCACTAACGGATTTATTAGGGTTTTTATATAAATATCCTTCGTAAGTTTTACCTTGATAATCCTCTATTGTATATTTTTGCTTGTCATAGGAAGAGTCTTTTTGTGCCACGTGGCAATTGGTTAAGATATAATAATACCCATTTTGTATGTGAAAGCAAAATCCTGAACCCTGACTGGTAGATGAAGATGTTTCAATTCCAAGAAAAGTGTTGTAACTTTTATTGTAAACTTTTACAACTCCTTTTATTAAATCGGTTGATATTTTATTTGTTAGCGTTACCGCATCAATATCGTATTTTGCGTGTAAAGTTATATCTTTTGTTACAGCTTTAGAAAAATCATACCGATTAATAAAAGAACTCTCTGTGTACCAACCATTAAAAACATAATTTGTTTTTTGTGGCGTTTGCGGTGTTGATATCGTTTTACCTTCTTCTACAATAACTTTTGAATTCGAAGTGCCATTATTATAGATAAAGGTAACTTGATATTTTTTCGTTGTTGTGTTAAGTTTGTCGTATGATTTACCTGCAAAAGTTACATCAATGGAAGCTGTTGATGTTTGTATTTGTTTGGTAACTTCAACATCAAAGGAGAAATCATTGTTTGCTTCAATAGACTTTGATTTGCTGATTTTTTTTGTTTCCAACAACGTATTTGAAGATGAATATAATTTAACATCTGCTGTATATTCATACAAAGAAACAGAACAAGATGTAGTACAAGTCAATACATATTCGTAGGTTGTGCCACCAGTTTTCAAGTTGAAAGTTGTATAGGTATGTGGCTTGTATGTAACAGGTGAAAAATAAGAATTGCTAACATCATAACTTTTTTTCTCGTTGCTATTTATGGTGTTGGTAGTACACGCAGATAAAAGCAATAACATTATAATTGATACAAATACACTTAAAAACTTAAACTTTTTCATAGAACTCCTCTTTCGTTTTTTAATATTTTTACAAAAAGTGCGCCTAGCGAAGTAGGCGCACAAAAACGCAGACTTCGATAGTCGCTAAACAAATTGAACAGATTGGGATAAATCCTACATACTGTATTGGTGAAATCTGCATTTTATCAAATTCAAGCCAATATAGTATGCCTTAAAATAGAGTATACTATCCCTATAAAAGAAAAATACCCCAAAATCTGATTATTCAATTTGTTTAGCATAATTAGTATATCACAACTAAAAGGTTTTATCAAGCGATTTATGCAAATAAAAGAAAACTCGGCTTATAAAAAAGTCGAGTTTAGTAAAGTATTCATAAAAAAATCTGAAACAAGTCTTATATAACCTCAATACAAAATCTGTGCGTTGTTGGGGAGTTTTAACACTTTTGCATTGTCGCCGCGGACGGTAAATTGCGCGTCCTTATACGTCTTATGCGGAATGAAATAAATCCGCTTGTCTTTCCAACGTCCTTTCGTTTCAATCGTAAAAAGATGTTCGGATAAAATCTTTTTCATAATGCGCTCGTTGAGGTCGATAATGGCGGCGTTATAGCCGTCGGCAAAGCAATCCAAAATCGCCGAGCGAAGCCGTGTAATTACGAATACGTCCTCGTGCACGCTTCCAAGCCCGCCGCATTCGGGGCAAGGTTTTACGAGGAAAGATAAAAACTCCGTGCCAATGCGCTTGCGGGTAAATTGCGTGAGGCAAAGCTCGCTCATAGGAAGTACGTTACACTTCGCTTTGTCGAGCGTTAGCGCTTCTTGCAGCTTTGCGTTGACGGCGAGCTTATGTTGTTCGTTTACCATATCGATAAAGTCTACGACGACGATACCGCCGATATTTCTAAGGCGCACCTGCCGAGCGATTTCTTTCGCCGCGGCGAGATTGACTTGATACACGGTATCCTCTAAATTGCTTTCTCCCACGAAACTGCCCGTGTTAACGTCTACCACCGTCATCGCTTCCGTGTATTCCATAACGAGATACGCACCGTTTTGTAAGGGTACGATGGGCTTCGCCGCCTCGTAAATAAGCGGCGTAATTTTATACTCGTCGAACATCAACCGATTGCCCGTGTATTTGACGAGCTTGCGCGCCGCTACGTCCTCGCGCAGTTGAATGAGCGAAAACAGCCGTTGATAGAGCTCCTCGTCGCCTACGTGAATTGCTACGAGGTCGTCCCCGAACGAGTCGCGCATAATCCGCATCGGCAAATCCTCGTCCTCGTACAAAAGCGCGCCGACGGGTGCGTTTTTCGCCGTTTCAAGCATACGCGCATACAGTTTTTTCAAATATTCCGCTTCGGCTTTGAGCTGTTTTTGCGTGGAAAGGGGAGCTTTCGTGCGAACGATAAATCCTTCGTTTTGCGTTTTACGCATTTTATCGGCGATTTTTAAGAGCTTTCCCCGCTCTTTTCCGTCGGTAATTTTACGGGAAATGCCCAAAAAGTCGGTAGTGGGCAGGTAAATAATCCGTCTGCCGACAAAGGAAAGGTGCGTCGTTACTTTTGCGCCTTTGTTTCCGCGCGGGGGCTTGGTTACCTGCACGATAATCTCGTCGCCCACCTCTAATTTTAAGGGTTGGGCGTTCGTGGTAACGGGCGTTCCGTCGTACTTGGTGTAGTCGGTGTACGTTTCTTCCATAGAAAGGTAACAGTTTTTCTCCAATCCACAAGAAATGAACGCCGCGTTCATTCCCACGAGCACGTTGGTAACTCTGCCCTTGTAAATATTACCGACGATATCGCCTCGGGGTTCTTGTTCCGCGAAAAACTCAGCGAGTTGCCCGTCTTCGATAAGGGCGGCAAATTGTAGACCGCAATAACGGTCGAAAAACCATTCCTGTTTCATAAAAGATGATATTCCCGTTTTCTTCTTTTGAACGAGCCGAAAATCCTAAACAGAGCCCCGCTTTTCGCCGTCCTTGAATGCCACTATATAGTATAGCACACCTACGCGGCATTTGCAAGAGGTATTTATTCCCTATCGAAAAGTTTTGTGATTTTGCTCATTTTTCTATATTTTTCATTCTTTTTTCGGCGTTTTTCCATATTTTTCGGTGTTTTTTTGCCGTTTTTTGCGTTCCTCGTAAAGAGAGAAAAGGGTGGCGTAGGGGGTGTCCGCGTGTTCAAACAGTTCACTAAGCTCGTTTTGCGTAAGTTCGAAGAGTTTCTCTTCCCGCTCGCCGTATACCTCTAAAACGAGCAAAGTTCCACGCGTAAGATAGCGGAAAGTATTTTTAATCGGACAGCTTGACAGTACCGCAACCCGTTTTAATTCCACTCCGCGCACTAATGCGTCCTTGCAAGAGAGGTCTATCTTACTGTATGCCGTTTTTTCACGGTTGCCGAAACAGCCGAAGAACAGGAAAATACTAAACAGGAGCGCGGAAAGCTCCCACGTACCGTTTTGCATTGTAGAGAGTATAAAAAGAAGCAAAAATCCGAGAGCGAAAAGCAGAGTAACCGCTTGGCACATACGCCCTGCCGTCCGCTCTGCATTGAGGGAAAAACGCGGGGTTTTCGAGAGCGCGTTTTCGAGTACGCACTTCAAAACTCTGCCTCCGTCGAGGGGGTATGCGGGCAATAAGTTTACGAGCGCAATCGCGAGCGAGGAATAGTACGCCGTGTCCGTGAACGCGTACGTGGTAGGGGCAAACCACCAAAGCGCGGCGAAAAAACCCGCCGTGAGCAGGTTACAAAAAGGTCCTGCAAGCGCGACGGAGAGTTCGTCTTTTACGGAGATTCCTTTCAAATCCCCGTCGATAACCGCACCGAACGGCATCAGTACGATTTTATTGAGTTTGTATCCGAGTTTGGCGGCGGCGAACGCGTGGGCGCATTCGTGTTGCAGTGCTACGAGCGCACTCAAAAGGAACAAAAACAGTTCGCCCGTAAACGAATACCACACGCCGACGAGAAGAAAGGGCGGGTGAATGGAAAACTTCGCCCGCCCCGTCTTGTTTTTACCTGTCGCGAGGGTGTTTTCTTCGCTACGCGATAGCCTGCTCGCCCTTATTCCTGCTCTACCCAAGCCAGACAGTTTTCTTGCGTTAACTCGAAACAATTCAACAACGCTCCTTCGGAATACATCGTTACCTGCACTTCCTTTTCCCCGAGCGAATACCCGACGGGCACGTTCGCTTTTACTTCGTCGCCGATTGCGTAGTATACGCTGTCAAGTCCGCTAATCACGCCCGAAAAACTGTCCGAATGTCCGATTTTTAACGTAAACGTGCCGTCCGCATTTTGTAAAATCTCTTGTACGGCTCCGTCCGCGGTGGGGTATACGTGTCCCTTTTCCGTGAACGAGTCCACGTATGTAAAAGGCGCGCTAGCGCCGGCCCGGCGGGAGGG
>JAZRBK010000266.1:0-21495 GCA_045635025.1 Candidatus Scatosoma sp. | reverse complement strand
ACATCTTTATCCCGCAGTTACCCTTAACAATATCCGCAACCGTTTCGCCATAAACGTTATTGAGCTGTGCATACGATTGTACAATCATCGTAAACCAAATCTTTCTCGAACGACCTACCGTGATGAACTTATCAAACTTTTCAATCTTTGGCATATTACCAAATTCGTCCATAATAAAGTACACGTTGCGATTAAGTGTCAATTCTTCCGTCGCAGAAGCCACTTTTATAAGCGTTTTATAGATATTCAAAATGAAAATCGCCGCCAAGTTATGTCGAGTGTCCTTTTCATCGGGAATCTTCAAGAACAACGCCGTAGGCTTATTTGCAAGCTGTTCGGACGAAAAATCGGAAGATGCCGTCAACGCGCAAATACCAGCATCGTTGAACATTGTCAATTTTTCATACACAATAGACATATAGGACGCGCGCGTTTGCTCTGCCGCATCACATACCTGCTTCGACAAGGAATACGCTTTGGAAAGCACGCTTCGACCCGCGAAATAATTGCGAAGCTCTAAATAATCTTTCGATGAGTTTTGCAAAATCTTCGCAAGATTAAAGAAATTGAATTTTTCTTTCGTCATTCCTAATCGTTCGTCCGCGCTATCTTCTAACATCGCGAGCAAGGTCGCAAGCGTAATGCTTCTTGCGCCCTTTTCCCACATAGGGTCCTTTTCGTTTTCGACAGGCACAAGCACGGAGACAAGGTCGTTCAAATCCTCGTACACCTCGTCAAACATCTTCTTTTTATAGATTTTGATTGCATCTACCAAGCGGTTGTAGTCCGCATAGCCTTTGCCGTCAAACTCATACCATTTTTCCTTGCCTTTGAACGCCTCTAAGGGTTGCGTGAGCGTTAAACCGCTCGTTTCGGGCGCGCCACGACGAGCGAAAGCCTCGTTATGTGCATTGAGAAATCTTTGATAATTATCCCAAATCATATCCAAGGGATTCCAACGATAAGAAGCATAGGTATCGCGAAGGTCAATCACCTTTACGTCGTAGCCACGGTCTTTCAAATGTTTGGAGTGCATCGAAAACAACTCGCCTTTGGGGTCGGTTACCACCATAGAAGAGCCTGCCGCAGAAGAGCCGATTAACTGAATCATCGGGCTTACGAACGTAGTCGTTTTACCCGAACCCGTACTACCAATTATCAAGCTATGACAAGGAGAATTGAAAACGACTTCCATATCCTTATCTTTGTTGATAAGCTTTGCACATACGGGAATACCGTCTTTTTTTACTTCACCAAGAACGCTATATTTATGTTTTTGGAAGAGTTTATTGCGTTCCTCATCCGTCATCCAGCGAGAGTTTTCAAGATTACTTTCGACCTGTTTCAATTTCCCTTTTCCGTGAATACCACCTCGCATAAAACGCAACATTTTAGGGTCGATAAACTTGCAATAAATAAACAGGCAAACCGCAAAAAACACCAAAGCGAGCCCATAAAAATTAAAATCGAATGCAACAACTTTATCTAAAAAGCCCAACCAATCCAAACGGCTAAAATTAAAATTACATTGTATCAACGCATAAAGAATAAACGCTAAAATATTAGAAATACAAATAAACGTCGAGAGGAAAAATAAAACCTCTTGCACCTTTCCTTGTGCAATGCGATGTGCAAAAATTACACCCGAAAAAATCATCAGCATAATATACCAGAAAATTTCCCATTGCAACCATTTTCCAAAGCTCAACATATCGTTTGCTCGTAACACGAAAAACGCAAGCAAAGAGGCTATCACCGCACAAATGATTTGTATGAGCCCGATAAATTTAATCTTTTTTAACATAAAGTATTCCTCTATAAAATTAGCCGTTAGTCAACGCTACCAATATAGAACGTTGTTCTTAATTCTACTGTAATCTTATCGTAATTTTCGTTGCCGTGTACAAAGGTAACTACGCAAATATATTCTCCCGCCGTTTCAACGCTAAATAAATATTTATACGTCGTCTTAACAGCCGTTTCGTCGTTCTCCACAGCCGTCTCTATTTTTTCCATTCTGCCATCTATCGTTTCACCACTCTTGTTTTTCAACGTAAATTGAGGGGTAACCCCTTGGGGCAATTCGCATTCAAAGTCAATTTCATACGTTTTATTTTCGACGAACTTTTCCCATTTCGTATCCAAATACACGTTCTTCATTTCCTCGTCGTACGACGCACGGCGAATGGTCAAATACGCCTCCTTTTCCATAGGTGCTGTTATGTAATTTTCCGCATTCTTTCCGTTTATGCCAAAACTTGCCTTTACCAAATACACACCCGCGTTTATCGCCGTATTGCCGACTTTATAGGTATCGGTTACGGCTTCTCCCGCGCCATTCTTCAACTGCTTAATTTGGTAAGAAACCGCTACGTCCAAAGGCAGCTTGCTATCCTCTAAAATACTTAAAGCATGCGTTTCGCCCGAATACGTAACCGTCTTATCGGCAACTTCTATTTTCGACATATCGTAAGTAGCACGCTCTATCGTTAAGTTTGCAACCGAGTCGGGAATAGCATTATAATTCCTTGCATCTCCCTTAAACTTAGCGCAAACCTTATACGTACCCGCTTCTACCGCTTTATTCCCCTCTACAAGCTGTTGCTCGTCCGTAGCAATACCGTTGCCCTTACCGTCTTTAACTTTTATGAGGGAATAGCTAACGCTAACACCTTGCGGGAGCGTTGCAGGATTATAGAGCACCTTACCTTTTTCATCTTCAAACGGCTTTCCTTTAACCGCTAAGCTATGTGCGTCCTTATCGTAAACAACGGTTTCGTTATATAATTGCGCGCTCGTAACGTCATACGTAGCCTTTTCTATATTCACGCGCGTGGAAAGGATTTTGGTTGCGTATCCATCACATTGTAAAATAGCCGTCATATCATACGAGCCCGCATCTTGAAAAGTATTGCCTTGCGGATATACAATTTTCGTACCCCCTGGAATATCGCCTTCCACTTCTACTACAAACGCCGACCCGTTATAGGTCGCAGTGAACTCGTTTAATCGAACACTATCCGAGAACTCCTTTCTTGCCACCTTGATTTCGACGGACGTTTCAGCCCCTTTATAAGAAATCGTAATGCTATTTCTCCCTTCTTGGAAAAACTTCAATTTATCCGTTTCAGGAATCATATCTTCCGCCAAGGGAAGCTCTTCCATTTCCCCGTCATTGTACGTTATCGTTACGGTATAGTCGCTATACGGGAAGTTTCCCATACAAAACTCTAAGGGTTGCTCCGAAGAATATCCTTTTAGGGATATGCTTTTTGCAAGGCGTTCTTCCTTACAAGCTACAAAAACGAGAATGCTGCAACATATTAAAATAATTGTAAGGCATATTTTTTTTATTCGCATAATTCTAAAATCCATATTATTTTTTCTTACCGCTAATTGCGCGCGGCTCATTGCATACTTGTTATTCGTTTCCGTAATACAGTTCCTTGGATAAGTTTCCGTTTTCTACTTCTGCCCAACTGTACTGTTTCATAAACTCCCCTTTGTAATTAGGCGCACCGTTTTCTTTATTTACTAAATATTCATACCAATCGCAGGCAACCTTGCTAACGTCCAACTTAATCATGCCATAGCTTCTTTGCAATACGGAATCCGCCCCTATCGCTTTCAACGTTGCCGTTAAAGAAGAAACAAGCGTTTGGTACATACGTTGTTCCACGTCGCTTTCATACGTTCTCTCCTCAAAAAGAAGTTCGTGCAACTCTTGATTGGTACACTTCCCACCTTGCTTATATAACAAATACGCAAGCAATTCCTTTGCTTTTTTTCTTTCAAAACAAACGACGTCGCCGTTTTGATTAAAGACTTCAAACGCACCAAAACAACGAAAATACAATAAATAATTTTTCTTTTCGAAAATGGGATAACGAAGGTCTCGCAATTCCGCTTTTATATCCTCTGCCGTTACAGGCTTCATTAAATAACCGCTTGCGTGCATTTTCATTGCCTCGTTGGCGTATTCGTCGTAGCCCGTTACAAAAATAATATTCAACTTCGGCATCAGTTCTTTTAATTTTTTCGCAAGTTCCACACCCGTCATACTGCCCATACGCACGTCTAAAAACGCTACGTCGCAAGGATTTTTCTTCGCAAAACTTAACAGCTCATTTGGGTCGGAAAACGCCCAAACATCCGTTTCGGGCGCGGCAATTTTTAATTCACGAACCATTCTATCCAAGGCAATTTTTTCATCATCCACTATAAAAAATATCATAATTGTTTCTCCTTTGGAATACGAATCGTTACAATAGAACCCTGCCCTTTTACACTTTTGATATCAAGACTGCCGTGGCATAAGACTTCCAAACGATATTTGACGTTCGCAATACCGACGTGTTTTCGTCCGTCGTCCATAGATTTCTCATAGTCAAACCCTACGCCGTCGTCTTCTATGGACACGTAATAATTTTTGTCGTCGCAATAGCTTGCAATCTTTACCTTGCCCTTCATCTTATGATAACGAATACCGTGGTTAACCGCATTTTCCACCAAGGGCTGTACGGTTAACGCGGGCAAAGTAAACCCCTTCTCGCGTATGTCGTATTCAAATTGCAAATCGTCGCCGTAACGAAGCTTTTCCAACTCAATATAATGGTTCAAATGGCTAAGCTCGTCTTCAAACTCAATCGGTTTTTTCTCGTTTAACGCGCCCATATTCCCACGCAGATATCGGGAAAAATTGATGGTTGCCTTTTCCGCTCGCTTGGGGTCTACCACGCAAAGCTCGGCAATACTATTGAGCGAATTATACAAAAAATGCGGCTGAATTTGCGAAATCATAACGGCAATGCTTTTATCTTTTAACTCCGTTTCCATTTCCTTTGTGCGCAAGGATATTTTATAGTTATTGAAAATTGCATTGACACCAAACGCAATAACGATAACTAACATCGCACCGAACACGATTTGAGATAGACACGACACCCCCCAAATCGCTAACGCTCCTGCAACAAACTCCACCAACACGCACAGCATACTAATTAAACTACTAATCAGCACAATACGTATCCCTTTGCTTGTACGTGGCAGTTCTCGAATTCCAAGCACGCAAAGAAGAAGAACTTGAATAGCATACGCCAAATACCAGTAGAATCGAACGTCAAAAATACGCACAACGCCAAACGCAGCGAGCAGTATAGCGACAAGGGTAATTCCCCCTACGGCAATTTGCGCAACAGCCCCTATCTTTTTATTCTTTTCCGTCAGGCAATTCGTTGCAAACAAGCTCAAAAAGAAACTTGATAAGATTTGACACAAGCAAAGCATCGCCGTGTTTGCTGGAAGATTTTCATTCCAGAAAAAGACGTCCAGCACATCCAAAATATATATGCCGCCCGTAAAGAAAATCCAAAAAGCAATTATCCAAAGGAATTTTGCAATTTTTAATTTCGCAACAAACGCAACAATCGTGAGAACAAACACTACTATCGCAAGCGCTATAAAGGAAAAGCCCACGTATCGAGATTTATCGTACTGTTTGGCAAGCGAATCGGCAAGCAACGCCGGGTCGTCCATTCGAATACTCTTTAAGAACTCGTCAATAGCCATCTCGTTGCCGTGGCTATGCGGATTACTAATAATGATTTCCGTCAAACCGTCCGTACCTTCGGGAAAGAAGTACGACGACCACATTGCGCCACAAGCATCCGCACCAATTTGCGGATGCTCGGTATCAAAAACAACCGTTTCTTCTCCTATACGTATCTTTACCGAAATATGATTGCAATAAAAATTAAAGGTAAATCCCTCGGGATTATCCGTCAAAAACTCCCCGTCAGGTAATAGAACGATGAACTTCCCACGTAAGGTAACTTCGTCCTGTGTCGCACGAATATGTTCGTCCTGTGTAATGGTTTGCCATTCTCCGTCCCCTATCTTGTATTCACCGCTAAACGAAGCAGTCAACGTACTTGCGGGCATCGCCTTAGACGGATTGACGGATATAACAGCCAAGGAAACTGCACATACCAAGATTAAGAATAAACAGCCAATTAAGCCCATGGGCAATTTTTTTATTGCCGTTATCCATTTTTTGAGGGTTTCTTTCATAAACTGATTCTCCTTATCCGTTAAGTATGGCGTAGTACGCTATAACTATGCTGTTTTTACGTAGGTTATAATACAACAACATCCCCGAATAAAACCGGGGTGTTTTGTCGTTGATATATTTCTCTTATTTGTTTATGTTGGGCGCTCCGATTTCAACGGGCTTTTTATCCACAGGAGGTACTACTTGCGTCTCGGGTTCATGTAAGTCAATGTTAAGCTTTTCAATATCTTGCACGTTGTGTTCAGGATACAAATTGCCAAACGTTTCTTTCGCTCCAGCGATTGCTTCGCTTAAAACCGTTTCGTCGGTATTGCTTATTGCCGAACGAATAACGTCTTCTTTTTGCAACGCGATATAGCCTTGACCATATTGACCATACTCATGAGAATAAAACGATACAGGCGAAGCGTTGTTCAACATAATATCGGTAAGTTTTTGTGCCACGATAATACGTTCTTTTACGTCCGTAATTTTAAGGAATTGCGTAGCATTTAACGCTACCTTAAACATATTTTCCACACCTTCTTTTACAACTTGATGAAGTCCTTCCTTATTTGCACCGTTTTCGTCAGCATAATCGAGATTTCCACAGAGCTTTTCCGCTTCGTTAAACAAAGGTTCAATAATTTGCTTAGGAATCATTAACTTACGCAATCTCGAAATTGCTTGAGTACAAGGAAGTTCCATTATTACCGAACTAAGTTCCCCATCAACTCTCGATTTGAACGTCGAGTCATTGCAACAAAGAGTAAACTGGTCTCTCGTCGTCACTTCATCGAAGCTTTTATTTGCAATTTCGTTTATTTCTTCTTCCTTAATTTGTTGCTTAATTTCCTCAAGGGTTTCAACCTCTTGTTCTTCAATCACAGTTTTTTCCATAGCTTTCGCAAACTCTTCTCTTCTCCCTATAATTTGTTGCATGTCCTGAAGATTGGAAGTAATAACCTCTGCTTTGTACGCTTCGTAACGGTCGTTGAGTTGCTTCATCGAATCGCCCGTCATCGAAAGCATCATGTTCGTTACAACTTTCAATGCGTCGCGTTCTGCGGTATATTGACGGTGATTGAAAATGAATTCGAACCACCAACGCTTTGCAAATCTTTCCTCCAAAGCACGATATGCAGGAAGAAGTTTATCGTAAACCGCTTCTTTCGTTTCTGCCTTTTTCGCTTCATCAAGGGAGGATTCAAATTTGGGCAAGGATTCTTTTTGCGCGCTATCACCGTTTAATGCCACGTGCCACCAGTTGTCGGGCAAAAAGGTTAAGTTTTGCATCTTGTTCGCTATTTCTTTTTGACCTTCGTCCATTTCATTGGGGTCAAGGTTTCTCAACGTAATCCCGTCTTCGTCCGTCCCCTTTCCGAACAAACCTTCTATCCAACCCTTCATATTATCGGTAAAACGATAATATTTATTGTTGGGATTCGTATATACGTAATTGCCGTTCGAAGCGGTAGCCATAGTGGAAACGTTTCTTTCCCAGTTGTTCAATTCGATTGCTTTTTGAATAGTAGTTTTTGCCATAATTTTTTTCTCCTCGTTTGTTTGTACTCCCATTATACAACCATTTGTACACCGGGAGTACACCAATTTTTTATTTTTTTATTATTTTTATAATTTTTTTGAAACTTTTTGATTTTTTTATTTTATAACGTTATGGGGAGCGATTTCCACGGAGTTTTGTTCCACGGGGGGAACTATTTCCGGCTTAGGTTCCTTCAAATCAACATTTACCTTTTCGGGAGCATTTTTGTTTGCACCAACGACTGCATTAACCGCGTCTTGAGCCGCCTTGGGGTCGTAGTTGGAATACGTTTCTGCAAGTTTTTTTTCTGTTTTCGTCCATTCTTCCAAAATCCGTTCTTTCTCGGCATGAGGAACTACTGCTTGTTGTTGATTTTGTATTTCCTTATACTTTCTAACATTGTTGTTAATAATCGCCTTCAATGCCTCGTCCTTGATGACAGGGTTTGCACCATTAACAAGCGTTTGAGCCTCAGTGATTGCCTTAGCTTCCAATCTCAAATTGTTGGTATCGGGGCGATAATCAACTTTGTACACTTGGGGCATTTCCATTCTTTCACCACGGTACAATACACCAAATTGTTTTCTCGCCTCGGAAAACGCCGTATTAATGTCTGCTTCGCTATATTTTCCCGAAAGGCTCGACTTTAAGAAATCGAGAACAATATTCCCGTTATCCAAAATGTACGAGCCCTTTGCAAGGTAGCCAAAGTTTTTTTTATCAAATCCAACCGGCGTAAGGTTTTTAAGCATAACGTCGGTAGCGTTTTGCGCGGACACGATACGGTCTTTTAAGGACATTTCGCCAAAGACAGGTCTATTGGTTATAGGATCAACCAAGCCGAAAGCCTTAAACGCCTCTTCAAACATATACATAGATGCATTACTAACGTTCTCCTCCATCGCCTTCTTGAAAGCTTCAGGGTCGCTATCTCTACCAGAACCGTACTCGACCTCGAACTTACAAATGCCTTCCGCAAACTTTACCAAGGGAAGGTAAACGTGCGTAGGAATGGATTTCCTTGCAGCATCTAAATTGATGATGCCTTCCCCTTGCATTCCCTTATACAATTCGTTCACTACTTGTGGAAAGAAAACTTTTTCATCTTCGTCGCGTTTTTTAAATCTTTCAAGCGCATTTAATTTTTT
Source organism: Candidatus Scatosoma sp. (assembly GCA_045635025.1). Classification (GTDB taxonomy): domain Bacteria; phylum Bacillota; class Clostridia; order Christensenellales; family Borkfalkiaceae; genus Scatosoma. The sequence goes on along the minus strand of JAZRBK010000266.1, from coordinate 12,752 downwards.
TTCGTCAACCACTATTTCTTGCTTAGTTTCTTTAATGGGTTTCGTGGGATAAAGGTTTTCTTGCGTAATGATTTTCGTATTATTTTTATACGCTCCGTCCAATTCCTCTTTGGTAAAACCACTCATAGACATAATAAGGTTACCCATAACCTTCACCGCGTCGCGTTCAGCAACGTATTGTTTGTGGTTGAAAATCCATTCGAACCACCAACGCTTGGAAAAGCTATCTCTCAAAGCGCGATATGCAGGCAAGAATCTCTCCTCTACCTCATATCTAATATTCTTTTGCTTTTCCTTTAATCCATCGAGTTTTCCGGGATTTATTTCGTCTACATTTTCAAGTTCAGGCAAGAAACCGTTTTTATTGCCCTTCAACGCAATATTATACCAGTCGCTATCTAAGGCAGACATACCCTCCGTTGCCTTTCTCCATTCTTGTTGGTCGTCGCTAAGCTCGGAAAGGTTTATAAGAACACCTTTCACATCGGTGTGTAATCCGAAAATGTTTTCCACGTAGCCTTTAATATACGTATGCAAACGTTCATAAATATCGTTTTCGTCCGTATAGGTATGCTTAGGGTCAAGGGGAATACTTTTCACGTTGGAAATATAGCCCTTCCAGTTACGAATTTCTTGCATAATTTGTTCACGATTTTTTGCCATAATTTTTATCTCCTTCGGCTTTATTTATGTACCCATTATACAACTATTTGTACACCGAGAGTACACCATTATTTTTTATGCTTACACTCCGTTTTTACGCTCTTCGTAAAAAAATGCCGCTTATAAAATAATGTAAATATATTATACTATGTAAACTACAACAAAAACAACAACAAAAAAGGTATTATCCAAAAAAATTATTGGGAAAAACTTTTCCAAAAAAGTGTAAAACACATTGCAAAAATAATCAACCGTCTATCCCAAATTTGAATAGACGGTTGTTGTTAAGTTTTGTTATTACTTGTGTAAAATGCTTTTTAGTGATATTATTCCCTCAAACCCCTCTTTTACTACGGACGTAGCGACCACACCCACTAATATGAGCCTTGCCGTTTATCTACAATCACCAACGCCTAATATTGCGGTTTAACCGCAGAAAAAACAACGAACGACGACGCATATCTCCCTTGTGCAATTCTGCCGTTTGCGTGGTTATTATATTAGCATATAAACTTATAAAAAATATTAAATGCCTAATCATCCACCAAATATCGGGTAGATGATTGTTTGTCAGATATCTTCCAACATAAAAATAAATCCGAACCAGTCGCTTGTAATAACAATTTGGTTCGGATTATACTGTTTTGGTGGGCAGAGGTGGATTCGAACCTAGAACAAGGTCGCTGAATCCCTTATAAATAAAGGCTTTCAGCGATTACAACCCACTAACAACCCAAGAAAATCGAGCTGATTTTATTCCTTTTTTGAACTGTTTTCTTCTCTATATAAAAAAGTTATCCATCTTTCGCCGATGGATAACTTTTTCTTTCTTTGATTTTTTATAAAATACATCTAGCGCAACCCAAATCACACGCCAAATTACACACCGAATTTTTCTTTGTTTTTCTTTATTTTTCTTCGCCTATCTTTAGCTTTCGTATTTTATATCATTGTTGCCAAATATTTATCCCACCTCGCAGGTGGATAACTTTTTAAGCCCTCAATAACAACCCAATTCACACACCAAACGCACACCATTAAGGCTATATTATGATACCAAGTAATTTGCGCAAGCCCTTCTTGCAAAAATTACTCGTTAAGATAATCGACTCTATTACGAACAAATATTAATTATCGTTTATTCGAATAATGCAACTCTATGAAATTATTATAGCAATTTATTTTATTTAAGTCAATCCTTCAAATGTTTTAGCTTAAAAGTTTTTATCTGTTTTTATAATAGGATTGTTTCTCTCATTATAACACAGGTTTGAGATTTTGTCAATCAATACAAATTATTGGCAAAAAACAGTAAACACGCCATAAAAGTATTCTTTCAATGGCGTGCCTATTTTTATTATTTTTTATACCAAAGCACCGTATCAAACAGTCCTTTTTCAAAAGGTATTTGCGGTTGCCAACCAAGTGCAATCACTTTGCTCGTGTCAACGCTATACCGCCTATCGTGCCCTTTCCTATCCTCGACAAAGCTTATCAAGCTTTCGTCTTTTTGTAATATCAGCAGGATTTGTTTGACTAAATTGAAATTGTTAATTTCGTTACCTGCCCCGATATTATAAATTTCACCGATTTTGCCTGTATGTAAAATCAAATCAATCGCTCGGCAATGGTCGTCTACGTGCAACCAATCGCGCACGTTTTTCCCGTCCCCGTATATCGGTATTTGCATACCTGCTACCGCCATTTTGATTGTTTTAGGGATTAGTTTTTCTTCGTGCTGGTGTTTTCCGTAGTTATTTGAAGAACGGCTTATCGTTATGGGCAAGCCGTACGTCTTATAATACGAAAGCGTAAGCAAATCCGCCGCCGCTTTGCTTGCGCTATACGGCGAACTCGGTTTTAAGGGCGACATTTCCGTAAAACTTTCTTTGCTATCTAACGGCAAATCGCCGTATACTTCGTCCGTTGATATTTGATGAAACCGCTTTATGCTGTATTTTACACACGCGTCTAACAACACCTGCGTACCCAAAACGTTAGTTTTTATAAATATATCGGGCGTTTCAATGGAGTTATCCACATGACTTTCCGCCGCGAAGTTGATGACGATATCGGGCGTTTCCGTTTGAAAAATGCGATAGATTTCCTCTCTATCGCAAATATCCATTTTATAGAAAATAAAATTAGATTTTTTTTGCAAGTTTTGCAATTCATTTTTGTTAGAGGCATACGTTAAACAATCCACGCCGACGATACTATCTTCGGCGTGATTTTCAAGCCAATATTTTGTAAAATTAACGCCGATAAACCCCGCGCAACCCGTTATTAAAATCTTCATTGTAAACCTAAGTCGTTGAGCATTTTTTGCATTTTTTCCTGTGTTTCTTTATCCACTTCCGCAACGCCTTTTAATTCCCGCATCGCCCCGCTTACTTTTACCCCGTTCTTTTTTAATAATCGAAACCATCTACGAATTTGGTAAAACGGGAATAATATCGGACATTTTTTTAACGACGGATACAATAAACATAAACTTCTATATGGCACAAATAAGCGTTTCAAGATGTAGCCGAACTTACCCTTTCTAACGGACGCGCCAACGCTAATTTTATTGTCTAATGTTCCGTACACGCCACCGTTTAAGACGTATTTTTCAAATTCTTGTAAAGCGTCGTCCGTTTCCCCCTCGCAAAACCAATACTTGGAAAGCTGTACCACTTTTTGCGCGAAAGTATATAACCCGCAACGCTTTAACGCCTCTTTGGATTGTTCTACGGTAATTCCCATCTTGTCTTGGATAATCAGCGTATCAATAAATGGTTTAATCCCACAACCGCCACATTCTAATACGTGTTGCGCCATATGCGCAATATGATAGGCAAAAAACAAGTCGTTGGGCATTTTCTTTTTATAGACGTACCCGTCCTCGCTTACCGCACTTCCCCAAACGCGTTTCGTAAAATCGTCGCCTGCTTTATCGTGAAAAATTAAAATAAAATGTAGTTCTATATGCACACCACCAGGCGAATATAACGAATAGTCGTGCTGGGTTTGTATAGCATACGTATACCCGTATTTTTTCGTTAAAAGATTAACGACTTCCTTTACCTGTTCTTGACGAAGGAGAATATCAATATCACAGCTCGTACGCATCCAAGCTTGGGGATAATGCTTCCGTATCACCGAACCTTTTAAGGGAATATGCTCTATTTTTTCACTTTCTAAAATACTGCAAAATTCGTCCAGCTCGTATTGCATTTGCTCATGACGGTAAACCGCTAAATTGCGCTCGGTGCGAAATTTTTTAGAAATTTCGGAATCATCCAACAAGCCGTTTTTATCCAACGTGTCCGCAACCAAATGCGCCAAATCGTGCGCTTTGGATACTTTATAAAGCGCTAGTAAAACCTCTGGCTTTATTAAATTTTTTACATTTTCATCTAATTCCACACCGCTTATTTCGTTCTGTAACAAACGGAATAAAACCGCGCGCGTTTGATTTTGCACTTTATATTCTCCCTAAAATTCTTTTAAGCAGTCTTTTAATCTTACTTTTAATTCTTTGCCAAAAACTTACTTTCGTATATTTTTTTGCAACTTTTGAAAAATCCGACTTATCCTCACTCAAAAACCTCTCTCTTTTAGCATTCCTTTTTGCCGATTGTATCATTGCCGAATTATAAAAAACAGCTTTATAAACCTCTACTTCAGTCGCAATAATTTCCCCCTCTATCTGTTTGAAGATTTCTTCTCCTTTTTTTGATTGTATAATTACCAATGACGTCCCTTTATCATCGTCCATTTCAGGCAAAACGTTTTTAATCCCCCAAAAGTCCGCCAACGTTATATCGCTTCTTCGCTCTTTCGTCTTAAAATGACAATCATAGCAAGACGGACGCAAACAAAGATTTTTTAAGAATATCTGCATCATAGGGTCTTTATCTAAAGTCATACGATATTCCGTGTTATTCTCAAATTGAAAAGATACGGAAGATAGTTTCCACCCCTCATTCTTCGCCCTGAAAGCGATTTTCTGCGGTTTCGCGCCATTCGACACTGCACTTCGATAGTCAACGTAATCACTCCAAACCTTCGGCGAGGGAACTCCGTGACATATCAAGTCTTGCGTAATTAAGTTTTCATAGGGGCATTTCAAATACGTTAATAACCCTTCTATTTGACAAGGCGTACCTGAAAAATAAACTAATCTCCCATTTTTCAAAAAGGTTTCCGCCTCCTTATACATTTCCCCTATTTTACTTTGCACATATTTAGAACCACGCAATATAGCCAAAGCTTCAACGTTTTCAACATATGTATGTATAACATTAAACTCTTCGTCAAATCCAGCGCCGAATACGACACCACCTTGCTCCAACACGTATGTAGCCAAAGCCGAAAAAACTCCACCCGAGGAAGAATTTAAGCGAATCGTATCATTTTTATGCATTACTGCATATGCAGTAATATTTTTTTCGTTAGGGAACACACAGGATGTTTCAATCGGACAAGCTTTTATACAAGCGCCACAATTTACACACGACGTATCATCAACTTTAGGATACCAAAAACCCTCCTCATCAGCCGTCATTATAATACAACCTTTAGGACATACCGTAGCACAAGCGTAACAACCGCTACACTTGGATTTTTCAACAATTCTTATCATATCTTCTCCCAAAAATTGCGTTTATAGGTTTTTGTATTAAGGTTTTCTCGTATTTGTCCATTCCTATAAACCACATTGATACGCAATAGACAACGGTATACAAACAAATAAATATAAATAATTTCCAAATGACATATAAATCAATAAATTTTATAATAATTACGCCCAATATTATCGGTGGAATAAAACCAATACACATTCTAATTATATTTTTCCAAAACAAGAGAATATCTATATTGCATTTTTTATGATAGTAAATATTCATAACTATTCCATTCGCTAAAATTAAAGAAATAGCCGTGCCGAAAGCAGCCCCAACCGCTCCATATCTTTGGCACAAAAAGAATGTTAATGCTAAATTTATACAAGCCATAACAAGATAAACAATACTTCTAAATTGATGTTTATTTTCTGCCCTTTGTATTTCTATGCCAATATTTTGAATTAACGCTATCGTCGCTGGAATAATCAATAATAATACAACGTAATAGGATTGATTATAACCCGTACCAGCCCAAAAATATATAAACGGTTTCCCAAAAAATATGATACCGCTAACCACTAAACCCAAAAGTAAAAACTGTATACGTCCTACTTTAATAAACAAATCCGTTAATCTTGTTTTTCTTTGTAAAACATCTTCCCCCGTCTCATTAACTATACGATGAATGCGCGGTGTAAATACACCTGATATTGACGTAGACAAAGTCATATAACATTGATAAAGGGTATAGGCAACAGAATATATTGCTACCGATACAGTCCCTTGAAATCTCCCCAAAAGCAATTTATCTATATTCCAGTTAATTTGGTCTACTATTAAATTAATCGCAATAAAGCTGGTATAAATAAATAAGCTTTTAAATAAACCTTTTTCAAAACCGTGAAATATAAACCGGTTTTTTAATACGAATATTACGTATATGAAATATAAAATATCCGTAACGATAGAAATACCAAGCGTAACCGCCACTAAAGCAATAGAGCCGTATCCCATTAACAGCACGGGAATCGTAATAAGCGGGCTACCTACGGTTTTAAGCATACCAAGCAATTTTAAGAAAATATATTTCTCGTTTGCCGAAATTATATTAGAAAATACACTCATAGGAAAGGATAATGCCAAGTTTACCGTAAGTAACAGCATTAAAACTCGCGCTATGGAATATTCGTTTGTCGTTAACCCTTTATCAAAAACAAAATGCAAATTATTAGAAAGCCATAAACCGCAAACAAGCCCAATCAATCCAATAATAGTAAATATAATTAAAAACAATCCGTTTAATTTATATATCTTTCCGTTATCGCCCTCTTTCTTATAAATGGAATAGTAGCGAATATATCCGCTACCAAACCCTAAACTTAATAAAGAAAGCATCGAAATTGTTGACGATACCGTATTATATAAACCGTATTCACTTTGTCCGAGCGTTCTAATCATAAGCGGAGTATAAATCAAATTAATGATAATACTCAACGCCATTTGCGCATAGGACAAGAATACGCCTACTTTTAATTGATTGACCGATTTTGACATTATATCATCCCAAATTTTCTTTCAAAAATGCTATTGATTTTTCTTTTAATTCTTCAAATTCTTTATTCTCTCGCGTATAATCAATATCCGGCAAAGATTCAACGTATGTAATACTTTCGCGTTCTTTACCATTACAAAAACGTTCTGCTTGATGAAACAACTGCGTTATATCAACTATACGCGAACTCATTTCAGCATGTTTACTACGATTAAACACAAAATATTGTTTTTGATAGATATTCGAGAATACAACCGCGTGAAAACTGTCGGTAAATATGTATTTTGCGTGTTTTACAAGCGAAAGAAATCTTTCGGGAGAAACATCGTATAACTGCTCGTCTCCAAACTTTTTATCCATTAATTTAATACCGTTCGTATGAGGAAGTGCGACAAGTTTCAAGTTATGCAATCGCGCGAATTTTTTTGCCAATTTGCGTTCTTTTTTATTATCTCCAAGAAAATAGCAAAAGACATAATCTTCTTTAAGCTTGTAATCCTCGCAAACCTTGTTCCAATCTTCTTTTGTCAACAATAAAGTAGGGTCAAGAACAACCTGTGGAGCAATTGTAGAAAGTCCTTGTAGTAATTTAACTGCACTTCTTTCTCGAACGGAAACAGCTTTATAATCCCTTAAGCTTTTGCGCACCTTTTCTTTCTGCCGCTCAGTTAAAGAATCCCTTGCAATACTCGCCGCATAAGAAATTTTAATTTTTTCAGAAGGAACAAAATCTAAAAAATAAATGGGCGTCTCACCATAGAAATTCCAGACTTGGTCGCTTCCCGTGACAAAAGCATCATAATTAACAATACAATCAATTATCGTATTAGCATTGTAAACTTTCGAACTATGTGGGATTTTCTCTTGGTTGAACGTCCAAAAAGCTTTTTCTCTACGTGTATCAATTTGATTTTTTCTATTCTCCCACTTTATTGCATACGATTTCAAAACCCCAAAAGCTTTTCGGAAACAAATCTTGGCAAAAAAGAAAGGACCTTTCTTTAATAAACGCTTAATGCTTCTTTTTTCATGGACATCTAAAACGCGTGGAATACTTATCTGCTCAACGTCATAGCCACACTTTAATAAAACTTGACATAAGGCATACGCTTGCAAATTGCCGCCATAATTTTTGCTTTTATAGTAATGTGTAATAATACCTACTCTTTTCACTTTTAATCATCCGATTATTGATTTATTTTTCAAAGGGGCACTTATCGCTTAAAATAATATCCATTGTCTTTTCAAACATCTTTTTTTCAATTTCAAAATCCATACCTGTTTGATTAGAATCATTAAAACATATTACCTTATATTTTCTTTTCGCCAATTTTTTAATTTCTTTCTTATTCCCCAAAAAATTATGTATAGTATAAAAATGTCCAAATTTTATTGAACGAGGGCAAAACTCCCCTTTTAATAATTGCCAATATCTTATCAACCAAACTGTAATATCATTTGGATTGCGAAATCTATTTTTGCATGTTTCCTTTATTAGCCTTGGTTCCTTATCCCATAATAATTCAAAATATGATTTTTTGAATGCCAACGTAATATGCGGGTCATACATACCATAAAAATTGTTAAATCTTGATAATATATATGTCCTTAACAAACGATTCTTATATTTTAACTTAAAAAACTTTCCTCGGTTATGCTTTAAGGTTGCCTTAAAATTAAAATATTTATTAAGTATACAAATATTATTAAATGCCGTTTTGGAAAAAAGTTCGGTTGGCTTTATCATGCCTAACCCAAACGAATCGCAGGGCAAATTATTTTTAAAAAAATCATTTGGTTGCACATAATCCGTTAATATAACATCGTCATTAAAATAAACAAAGTTTTCCGACAATCCCTCAATTTTATGCAAATTCCATTCTATTGCGTTTGAATTAAAGGTCGGCAAATATTCTTGCGGTATAAAATCCGAATGTTTTACTAGCTTTAACTTAGAATTATTAAAAACAAGCCATTGAGGGACTTGTCCATTCGTCACCAAGAAAATATTTCTTACCCAAGGAGCGAATTTATCTATGCTACGTAACACATATTTTAATGTCCCAAAATCTCTATATCGCGCAATACTATTATCTATATCTATATCTGTTTGATATTTTTGTTTTTCTTTTAACCAATTTATATCTGCTCCATCAACCCACGTAATTACAAAATCAATTGATTCTTCGTTTAATTTTTGACCCATTTCTAACCTCGATTTAATTTTAAAATATAAAAAATTGTAACGCCCCTAAAGCTCCTTGCCAACAAGATATAAATAATAATCCAAAAGAAGCTATCAACATAATATTTTTCTCTATAAAAACATTCCTATCTCTTTGATTTTGCAAATAAATCATTAAAAACGCCAAGGCAATAATAGGCACAACATAAGTTATTAAACGATGAAATATTGTATATTCAAAAGAAAAAACTATCGCAACAAATAAACATGTAAGAAGAAAACATTTATAAGCAAAAAATCTTTTTTTTATTTGAGAGCCCACCTTATCAAATTTTATTATTGATATAATAGAAATCAATCCGCAAATAGCTCCTATAACATATCCCCACGGTTGAGAAAATGTGACTTTTCCGCTAATATAAGTCGTTCCTTTGTCTTGTATATTAGCAAACCATCCGTCTAAAAAATCCCTCCCAACATAAAGAATTACCCCCATCGCTATAAGTGTAATTATTTTAAGGAAATTGTTTCGATGATTAAGCACCCCTAAAAGAATTCTTAAAAAGAATAAAACTGCCACGAATTGATGCAATAAAACTGCCACCATATAAAACATAATATGAAAAATATTAAATTTCTTTTCTATCGTTTCTCTAAAAAAACAAAATACCAATAAAGATATTCCTAGCATAGTTCTTATACCAGAAATAACGAATATATAAGTACCCACTGCCATTAAAAAAAGTATCGCTATTGCCACGTTTCTTCTGTCTATCTTATACATTTCAGCTGTTCTATTTATGGTATAAAAGATACAAGAATAGGATATAAAAGCAGTAATTGCAGGCAATAATGCCAACCTCCCCGTTTTCCCAATTACCCAATACAACAAATCAGCACAAATTATATATGACCCTTTTAAAACATTTTCATATAAACCTTTGAAATCATACTCTGCATATTCTAACATTATTTTATTGATACGATACAAATCCAAATTTTCCGTAGGCATAAAGGCATATCCCATAATAGATAAACAAATTGCATAACAAAAAAGGATACGCCTATGTGAAATTTTTGTTGATTCTATTATCCAAAATACAATCACTAATATAAGGCAATATATCGCCAATGAAACCAATCGTTCACCATAATAATACATATAATAAACCCCACCTTCTATTACTTAATATCTACAATTCTACTTTTATAAAGCTCAGTATACTTTTGAGTCATAATCAATCCAGAAAAATATTTTTGTTTTTGTGTAGAGATTTCTTTTTTATCTTGTGAGAAACTTTTTCTAAAGAGAATAATTTTCTCGTTAAAATCATCTTGCGCAAAAACCTCTCCCACATAACAATTTTCAAAACTGTCAACTATTTCTCTATGCGAAGGAATATTCGAAACAAATAAGCCTAATCCACATTCTAAAGCCTCCAAAATAGCAATCGAAAAGCCCTCCGATTTTGAAGCTGATATATAAACATCTGCAATTTCATAATATTCCCTTACATTCTTTTTAAACCCAAGAACTTTTATGTTTTCATCCCGCAGGTCTAAACATTTTTGTTGTTCTTCCCCCTCGCCCAACACCAATAAATATTCGTTTATTTCTCTGTGTTTTTTAAAACTCTCTATTAGCCAAACAATATTTTTACCCGCACTTAAAGCACCCGCATATATATATATTTTTGCATTTTTAGGAATACCCAGATCGCTTTTTGAAAGGTTATTTTCATTTTTTTTATTATTATCACACCCATTTTGCACATATATGGTATTGGTTAAATTTTTAGGGAAAGAGTCGTATACACATTTTGAACATCCTATACATAAATCCATTTTTTTTAACAATCTACGATGTAAAAATGTCAAAATAGCGCCTTTTATTTTTCCATAGGTATAAAGATAATCCTCGCGCATAATGTTGTGTATGGTGGTAACCTTTTTAGATTTTGTTTTGTGCTTTGCTATTAAATAATCAGGCAAAAAACCATGTCCATGCACAATATCATATTGTTCTTTTTTTAACAAAAGTTTAAAATTTTTATTTCCAAAAAAAAGAAAACGCGCTCTACCCGTATCTTCAAGCTCAACAACTTTTATTCCACTATTCTTTAATTCTGTAATAATCGCAACATCATTTCCCTTAACCAATGTAATTAGAGTAATATCAAATTCTTCTCTATTTAAATTTTGAATTAAATTTAAAAGAACTTTACTTGGTCCTCCTTTTTTTATCGCATTTATTACGTACGCAATTTTTATCATATACCCTCTTAATTTTTCCTTAAAAATTTTTTATAGCACCAAGCACGAAGTTTGTTGGGAAGGAGTACATAACCACAAAACCGAATAGTGCAAGCCCTCATATAACCAACCAAGCCGATTATCTTATTCTTACGCATGAATTTTAATAATTTTTTACAGCTTTTATAGTATTTTAATCCCCCACGACGAGCCGACATTTCAAACACACGTACATTTACTAAACATTCTTTTAGATTAGAAAAAGTACAATTAGACAAATACATTCTTAACCACAAATACCAGTCCTCAAATAAATAAAAAGATTGATAATTCCCCGCATTTAATACACTTTGTTTTCTAAAAACAACCGTAACGTGATTTAATGGACTACGAGATTTTATTAAAGAAACAATCTGTTCATTTGCGCCTGGAACAATTCTATACGACACAATTCTTTCAGGGCTTTCTGTAAACTCCGAAATATTTGCGCCTACTATATCCACTTGCGGATTTTCTTCCATAAAGCGGATTTGCTTTTCAAATCTATCAAGAACACATATATCATCCGTGTCCATTCGCGCAATCAATTCATTTCTCGCTTTTTCAACACCTACCCTTAAAGCGTTACCCAACCCTTGATTTTCTTCCAACGGTACATATGTAAATAATTCAGGATATCTTTCGATATACTCGTCGATGGTCTTTTGCAATTCCTCATACACTGTCCCGTCGCGTATCAATACAATTTCTTCGGGCAGCAAAGTTTGCGAAAGAACACTATCCATCGCCTGCTTGAAGAACTCCACTTTTTCATTTTTATACACACTCATCAGAACGGAAAATTTCATTTTTCTCCCTCAACCATTTTCGTCGTTGCCACTTCTTGTTCAATGCACATTCCCTCTTCGTTCACTTTATCCCCTTCCACCACGTCGTCTTCTTTCAAAACCTTCAAAACCGTTTTCCAAAAAATCTTGAAATCCTTCCAAAATGTGATATCCTTAGCGTATTCCCCGTCAATTTGCGCTTTCAAATCCATATCCGTAAGTTTATCACGCATTTGAACTTGCGCCAATCCCGTTAACCCCGGTCTTACTTTATCCGCTCCTGTATTCGTGCGTTTTTCCATTAAATCAGTTTCAGTAAGTACCACGGGGCGAGGACCGATAATCGACATATCCCCTTTAAGGATACAAAACATTTGCGGAAGCTCGTCCAAACTTGTCTTACGCAAAAAAGCGCCCACTTTCGTTATATAGCTTTCACTATGAATTTCACGTGTAGCCATATCGTGTGGAGCGTCTGTTCGCATACTTCTAAACTTGTAAAAATTAAAGGGAACACCGTTTTTTCCAAAGCGCTTTTGCACAAAAATCGCAGGTCCCTTGCTATCACATTTAACTGCAATAGCAATAATAAGCATCGGCAATGCAAGTATAACAATACCGAAAAAGCTCATTACAATATCAAAAAAACGCTTAAAAAA
>JAZRBK010000265.1:0-2314 GCA_045635025.1 Candidatus Scatosoma sp. | reverse complement strand
ACGTTATATCACGAAAACAAACGCTCGACTGACTGTTTTGGATTTTAAATATTTGAGTGTCTTTGTCCGTTTGGATGGTAATGCAATCCAACCTTCCCCATAATTCTGTTAAAATCATACAGCACCTATCGTTCGATTATCAAAGTCTCGCCTGATTTTACTTTATAATTCTTTCTATTAAACTCAAAATAAATATCAATGGCCGTAGGGTTATACACCTTCGTACCGTCTGCTGAAAAGTCTAAACTTTCATAAGCCTTCACATAGTCATATATCTCGGTATTTGTCGCATACCAAACCTGCTCATTGTTGCCCACCTTTTCACAAAACTTCTCTATTCTATCCCAATTCTTATCGTTTTCAAACTCGTAACTATGCCCCCATACGTAGAACATGATTGAACTTCTATCATACATTTCTTCTATGTTCCATGCAAGGAATTTGTCGCAAAGCTCAAACAACGTATTTTCGCTATGATGGCAGGTCGGTCGTAATTTTAGCCATTCCTTACGAACACGAAAATCATTTGTGGCCTCACAAGTTCTGCTATATTTTATCCCAAGCTTTGCAAGACAATCGACCACTTCGTCCGTATATGAACCATTGGCATACGCCATACCGCGAATAATTCCTCCGAAATGCTTTTCAAGCATTTTTCTATCTTCATACACTTCCGCAATCACTTCGTCAAGACCATATGCAGCAAGAGATAAATGGTAACAACCATGCAATGCGACCTCGTTGCCTGACGGATAATATAATTGTTGTGCTTCCGCAATAGACAAATTCATCTCAAAGCCAGATACGTCCCGCAAGCCGCCACTACTAATATTAAAAGTACCACGGATTCCATGCTTCGACATAATATCTATCAACTTTTTATCGTATACAGTGCCGTCATCGTAGCTTAAAGTCAATGCTTTTACCTTAAAATTCGGCCAACGGAAAAATCTATCTTTCATATTATCTCCTTATTTAGAACCTATTTGAATTGTTCTTTTTCCTTTTTCATTTAACGATATCGAAAATTCATGAACTTTGCTTTCACGATTTATCTCAAAATCTAATTCAAGATTACCTATTTTTAAACCATTTAATTTGGCGCAATCAATATATTCAGGCAAATGAGGACGAACATACAAACAATCATTTTCAATCTTTAAGCCTAAAACCCCGTAATAGATCAACGCAAGAAATGCCGTTGCACTCCAAGTTTGCTTTTCCCCCGAAGCCCACATCTTCATAAAACTACTGAATGCATTCGGATCATAACATTCTTGCATCCCGCCATAAGGATTCCCATCTATTGGATGATAAATTTCAGAAAAATGCAAATCATGCGAAGCTTTTTCAGCCATTGACATAAGTTCGAAATCAAATCGAGCATATTCTTTGGCGTATAACATGGATAATCCATAAAAGCCTTGTATCATTGGCCAAATCGTTCCGCTATGGCGCCCTATTTCATTCAACTTTGCATATCTATCAAATGTTGGATATACGCAAGCAATGCCTTGCGGAGTTATTGTAATGTTCTTCGCAATCCTTTGCGTTTTTTCTGCATCAGATAAACCAAAAAGAATACTAAATGCAAGCCCTAAGCCCTCTTGTGCGTCGGATTCACCAGCTAAATAATCGTACAATCCTTTTTTGTCATTCCAAAAATGTAAATTGATTTGTTCTTTTAGTTTTTCCGCCCTTTGAAAATACGAAGAGCCGTCCAGTCCGCGTTCGTTCGCCCAAGCTCCAATTGTTTTATAAACTTGATAATATACGCAATTCGTGGACAGTGCCATCATAGGCAATCCCATGCCGTTTTTCGCTTTTTTCTCTGGATTGTCTTGCAACCAAGTAATGATACCACTACTGTTTTTGATATCCAATGCATAACAATCGGGATATGCAGATATCCCATCTCCATACACAGCTGCGCCACGAAACAATCCCTTTTCCTCATTAAATTCCGCTTCCATGCATTTTAACGTGCGCAATGACACATCAAAAACAAAAGTTTCAAACTCTTCATCCTTAATAAGCTGCGTGTAATATCTTGCTGCTAATACCCAAATGATTTTATCCCAGTATTGTCCACCGTCGCCGATGTAATATTCTTCCCCTTGCTTTTCGCAAATGGATAATAAGGTATTTTTTACGATGTCGGGCATTAAAAACATTCCAGCGTTTATTGTATTAATTGCCGCATCTCTTGTCCACGGAGTATTATAATCGAATCCAGCGCAAATAACAGGTTTTGTTTCGCCAAACACATCCGCTTCCCCAATATTTGCATATAAATCTCCTATGGCAATTTTAT
>JAZRBK010000264.1:0-10735 GCA_045635025.1 Candidatus Scatosoma sp. | reverse complement strand
CGCAAGGGAAAGCCTTTCCAAAAGCTTGAACGTGCCCGCCGTAAAACTTTTAGAAAGCTTGGGCGTAGAAAAGGCGTGCGGATATTTGCAGAAACTCGGGTTATCCGTCGACAAAGAAGATTATTCCCTCGCGTTAGCGCTTGGGGGTATGCGGCACGGTTTCACGATGCGCGATTTACTGTCCGCTTTTTCCTCCTTCCCTAACGGCGGTTATTTTTCACAGGGGCGGTTTATTGAAAAAATCCGTATCGACGGAAAAGAAGTGTACGCTTGCACAAACGAGAAAGAAAAGGTTTTCTCCGAGGATACTTCCTGTCTTTTAACGGATATACTCAAAACGGCGGCGCAGTCGGGAACAGCGAAAAAACTGCGTTCGCTCCCCTTTGAAATTGCCGCAAAAACGGGTACAGTCGGCACGGAAAAGGGAAATACGGACGCTTACGCACTCTCGTATACCACCCGCGACGTCGTGGGCGTATGGCTTGGAAACGCCGATAACACCTATATCGATAGCACAGGCGGCGGGGTGCCTTGCAATTATCTCCTTGCTATTAACGAACGACTGCAAAACAGTTATCAAGCGGCGGGAAAAGAAATCGAAAACTTTCCTATTCCCCATAGCGTTGAGCGTGTCGCTTTGGATAAAGTAAACTATTATGATACGCATACTATCCTGCGCGCGGACGGATTAGCACCCATTGAGCACACCTTTTTTGAACTGTTCAGAAAAAGCGCTTTACCCTCGAAAACGAGCGATTTATTCACAAATCCGAGCATAATTGCCCCGAAATTGCAATATGCGGACGGAAAAGTACAAATCGTATTTCACGAAAAATCCCCCGCCTTTTACGAGTATAAAATCGAACGCTACGATTATGCGACGCATACTACTTTATATCAAGGAAAACTGCTTCCCGTCTTTGTAGACGAGCGCCTCCAAAAGAATAAACGGTACGCCTATACCGTTACGCCCATTTATAAAGACAGGCAGGGAACGCCGATAACGCTCCCTACCGTCAATACGGGCACAAGTGAATCGCCGCCGTTTGCGGACAGGGAAATCCTGCAAAAAGATTGGTGGAATGATTAAAGGAAACAGACGGCGATAAAAAGACAATCCCAGCGCCGAACGCCCTCGCTTGCGGCAGCACAGAAAAATAGCTCAGAAAAATAGGATAGAAAAATTGCATAGAAAACCGCCCCAAGCTTTGTTGGCTTGGAGCGGTTACTTTTTCCTTTCTCGTTTAGATTTTGATTTTTTCCATAGAGGAAAAAGCTTCTTGGATAAGTCCCTCTACGTCCAACTTCGCTTCTTCTCTTGCGATTTCCGAAAGTTTCGGACGGATAGCGGGGAAATCGGGCAAAAATACCGTACAGCAGTCCTCAAAGGGCAATATGGACGTTTCGTACGCACCCATCTTCACAGAACGCTCGATAATCTCGCTCTTATCAAACCCGACGAGCGGACGGAGTACGGGCAATTTTTCCACGACGGAGTTAGAAGAGGTCATACCCTCAATCGTTTGACTGGCTACCTGCCCTAAGCTTTCGCCCGTAATCAGGCATTGCGCGCTGATATGGAGTGCGTGCCGTTCGGCAATACGGAACATAAACCGACGGAGCAGCGTAATCATAAGTTCGGGTTTGCATTTTTCGTGAATCGCTTCTTGGATATGCGTAACGCTTACCGTATACAAGTTCGTTCCGCCCGTGTATTCGGATAAAATCGTGGCGAGCTCCACCACCTTTTCTTTCGCCTGTAAATTGGTGTAGGGATAACTGTGGAAATGCAAACAATCTACCGTCATACCCCGTTTCGCCATCATATGCCCCGCTACGGGACTGTCAATTCCGCCTGAAATGAGCAACAAACCCCGACCCGCAGTACCTACGGGCATACCGTTCGCGCCCTCGATATATTCCGCAAACACGAGCGCGACGTTAAACTCTCGAATATCTACACGCACGGTAAAAGACGGTTCGTGCACGTCCACTTTAAGCGCTCCGCCCGTATACGCAAGCAATCTGCCGCCGAGCTCGCGGCTAATTTCAATGGACGTGAGCGGATATTTTTTATCCCCGCGGTGCGATTCTACCTTAAACGTACCGCTTTGGCGGATAACGAGCTTCGCCGCCTCGAACAAAGCATCCATATCCGTCGTCGTTTCATACGCCAAGCTTAACGTATGCACGCCGAATACCTTTTGCAATTTTTGAATAATCGTTTCCGTTTCGTCTTCGTAAAAATCTTTTACAAAATACCGCCCGCTCTGTTTTTCAAGGGTACATTCATAACCCTTTAACGCGCGGCGAATATTCGTTTCAAGGGCTCTTTCGAAATACCCCCTATTTTTCCCTTTCAAAAAGATTTCCGAATAACGGATAATAATTACTTTTTTCATAAAACACCCTTTTTAGATACCTTTTACAAGATAACTTTACTCCATTCTGCGTTTCAAATCCCGCGCGATTTCGTTTAAGATTTCCCCCGCGCGCTCAATTTCCGTTTCCGTCGTCTGCGGAGAAAAACTCAGCCGCAATACGCCGTCCGCCTCCTTTTCCCCGTACCCGCAAGCGAGCACGACTTTACTGTATCTCGTTTTTGCGTTCGACGAACAAGCAGAACCCGTCCCTACGATTAGCCCCTTATCGTCCGCCATATGCAAAAGGATTTCCCCTCGCAACCCGACTGCGGAAACGCTTAAAATATACGGAGAGCCGTTCTCCCCAGAAAGCCGCGTAAAGATTTCCTTATCCAAAAGCGACCAAAGCCTTTCTCTTAATGCGGTTATCCGCGTGCAATCTTTCCGTAGCGTAGCAAATCTGTTTTCTGCTGCGTATTCAAATTGTTTCATCCCGAACACGTTTTCCGTACCGCTTCTTCTTCCCGTTTCTTGCCCGCCCCCAAGCAAATACGGAGGTAACGTCAGCGACTTACGTTTGATAAGCGCGCCTACGCCTTTCAAACCACCGATTTTATGTGCGCTAAGCGAATACAAATCTATCTCTTTCGCGAGTTTGAACGGGATTTTTCCGTATGCCTGTACGCCGTCCGAATGAAAAATCACGCGAGGATTTTTTTGTTTAACGAGCTTGGCGATTGTATTTACGTCGTTTATCGCGCCCAACTCGTTATTCACGTGCATTACCGACACGAACGTCGTTTTGTCGTCCACGAGCGCAAGCAATTTTTCCACGTCCACACGCCCGTCCTTTTGAAGCGGCGCGTATCTCGGCTCGATAACCCCTCTGTTTTTGAGTTCGTTAAACGGAGCAAGCACAGCGGAATGTTCTCCAACCGTCGTAACCGCATTCCCGCGGCGAGCAAAGGAGAATATCGCTTGATTATCCGATTCCGTACCGCAAGAGGTAAAAACGAGCTCGAACGCCGTTTCATCCGCTACCTTACAAAGCAAAGCGGAGCGCGCTTTTTTCAGCTCGCTCTGCAACGCATATCCCTCCGTATATAACGCGGACGGATTGAAATATTTTTCCGTTATATACACCTGCGCGCGCTCGAACGCGGAAACGTCCGGTTTCGTCGTGGCGGCGTTGTCAAAATAAATCATTTGTATTTATTTTTCTTCTCCTGCATAACGTAATCACTTTCCAAAACGGTGCGTTTCACGAACTTCAAAATATTCATAAGGAGCAATTCCCTACACTCCAAGACAAAGAGTTTCTTTCCGTCGTGATTTGCATAAACGTACATAAAGAACTTACCCTCTTCCGCCGTATCATTAGGCGTACAAAGGAGTTCCTTAATCGTAGGGTCAGCACGGAATCTATCGTAAGACGGATTGTCCACGTCCCCGATTTGAATCATATTCTCGCAATCAATACGCGCAAACAATTTTCTGCGGTTGATATTCACAACCTTAGAAATACGCAGTTCCCCCGACACGAAACAATAGTCATAACTCACGTTTGTACGGGCTTTGAGCCGATTAAACAAAAACCACATACTCGCAAAGAAGATAGTCTGCATAAGGCAAAGCCCGAAAAACGTCTTTTGTCCAGCAAGCAGTTGCGCTTCTTCTTCCGTCTGCGGCTCGAAAAAGCAGTTAGGAATATTGAAAATCGTCAGTATCAAAAACAAAACCGCAAGAATGATGAACACAACGGAAAAAATATGAAAAACCATATACTTCTTTTTTCCCGATTTCGCGGTATGATTGACCGCGCTTTCTTCGTAAAAGGCTTCCATAATACCCCCTCGTTTCTATTAAATCTCTAACGTGCCTTCGTATACCGTTTTCACGCTGCCCATAAGCTCTACTTCGCCGTTCGAATGGTAATTGACCGTCAAATCGCCGCCGCGAAGCTTTACCGTAATATTCGTATCCTGCTGACAATACCCGCCGAGCACCGCCGCTACGACCGCCGCGCAAGCACCCGTACCGCAAGCCCACGTCTCACCGCTGCCGCGTTCCCAAACGCGCATTTTGAGCGTCGCTTTATTGACTACGCGGATAAACTCGGTATTGATTCCCTCAGGGAAATATTTGCAATTTTCAAACTCAGGGCCCACCTTTTCTACGTTGACGGCATCTACCTTGTCGCTAAAAATTACGCAATGCGGGTTACCGACGTTGACGAGCGTAACTTCGTATTCTTCGCCGCCCACTTTAATCTTCTTACCGACGATTTCCTTATCATCCCAAACGGAAGGAATCTTCTTGCCCGCAAGTTCAGCTCTGCCGAGATTTACGCTCGCGGAATTGACTTTGCCGCTAAACGAGTAGACTTTTACAGAGTTCGTACCGCTTGCCGTTTCAATCGTCATTTCATTTTTACGAACGATACCCTTTTCGTAGAGATATTTACCCACGCAACGGATAGCGTTACCGCCTTGGTGCGCCTCCGAACCGTCTTTATTGAATACGCGCATTTTCGCATCGGCAATTTCCGAGTTCTCAATGAGCGCAATACCGTCCCCACCGATTCCGTAATGCTGTTGCACGTAGTTGACTGCTATCGATTCGGGACAGGTAATCTTGCCGTCGCGGTTATCGAATACGATATAGTCGTTCCCGCAAGACTGCATTTTCGTAAAGTTTAATTGCAGTTTTTCCCCGCGGAGCGCGTTGATATCCACGAGCTCGGTATTGTCCTCGGTAAAGCGGCTCGCCAAAATATCCGCGAGCGCGTTCGCCGTATCGAGCGCCGTGAGCACGGTTATCCCGAGCAAAATCGCGTGGTGATGCAAACGAATGAAGTCGTTGATAGATTCCATATCCGTTTTGCCCGTGTAAACGATATAATCAATTTTACCCTCGTCCATCAGTTTTATAACCGTGTCCGTCGCGGAAAGTCTTTCTACGACCTTGCAATCAAACCCTAAGTCGTTGATAACTTTCGCCGTGCCTTTCGTCGCGTACATATTACAACCCAAATCCCCGAACTTCTTGGCTATCGTCAAAACGTCGAGTTTGTCGTTATCGTTTACCGTCATATATACGCCAACAGGACGGCGTTCGGACGGGTGGCACATCTTGAAGCCCGCCGATACGAGACCTTTGAACATCGCCTCTTCTATCGTCTTGCCGATACCGAGTACTTCGCCCGTCGATTTCATTTGCGGACCAAGCTGCGAGTTCACGTCGTTGAGTTTTTCAAAGCTGAACACGGGCACTTTTACGGCTACGTAAGGCGAATCGGGATACAGTCCCGTACCAAAGCCGAGTTTTTTAAGCTTCGCGCCTACGATAATTCTCGTTGCCAATTCTACCATAGGCACGCCCGTTACTTTAGAAATATAAGGAACGGTACGCGATGCTCTAGGATTCACTTCGATAACGTATAACTGCCCGCGGTAAATCAAATATTGGATATTGATAAGACCTTTCGTCTTTAATTCGAGCGCGAGTTGCGTGGAAACCTCGATAATCTTTTCGAGCATCGTATCGTCCAAATTATACGGAGGATAAACCGCTATCGAGTCGCCCGAGTGGATACCCGTACGTTCGATATGTTGCATAATACCGGGGATAAGCACGTCTTTCCCGTCGGAAATTGCGTCTACTTCCAACTCCGTACCCATTAAATATTTATCGCAAAGCACGGGGTTTTCAATCCCTTGCGCCAAGATAACGTCCATATAACGGCATACGTCCTCTTCCGTGAACGCTATCGTCATATTTTGTCCGCCGATAACGTACGAAGGACGGAGCAATACGGGATATTCAAGCTTCTCCGCCGCCGCGAGCGCTTCCTCTTTCGTCATAACCGTAAGTGCTTTCGGACGGGGAATCGAATACTTATCAAGGAGCGCTTCGAAACGTTCTCTGTCCTCCGCCGCATCTACGCTGTCTGCGGAAGTACCCAAAATACGGATTCCGTGCGTATCGAAGTACGAACAGAGGTTAATCGCCGTCTGTCCGCCGAACGTAATAATTACGCCGTACGGCTTCTCCACGTCAAGTACGTGTTGCACGTCCTCGGGCGTCAACGGCTCGAAATACAGTCTGTCCGCCGTATCGAAGTCGGTGGAAACCGTTTCGGGGTTATTGTTGATAATAGCAACTTCATAACCGAGTTCTTTGAGCGTCCATACGCAATGCACCGACGAATAGTCGAACTCGATACCCTGTCCGATACGGATAGGTCCAGAACCGATAACGACGATACGTTTTTTGTTGCTCTTTTCCACGAACGGTTTTGCCTCGTCGTGTTCGTGCGGGTCGGAAGTCGAGTAGAAATACGGCGTTCTTGCAGGGAACTCTGCCGCGCAAGTATCTACCATTTTATACGCAACTTTCTTGCGATACGGGATTTTTTGCCCGCTCATCGCCGCAATATCCTTATCCAAATACCCGAGCCGTTTACCCTCTTCGTAAAGGGCGCGCGTTAATTTTTGCGTAGCAAGCGCTTCTTCGTAAGCTATCAAGTTCTTGAACTTGTTTAAGAACCATCTATCAATTTTCGTAATCGCGAACACTTCGTCTACCGACACACCTTTTTTGAGTGCTGCATATACGACGAAGATACGTTCGTCCGTTTTTTCGGGCAGTCTTGCTATCAATTCTTCCTTGGTAAAATCCACGAACTTTTTATAGTTCATCGTACTCGTGGAAATCTCCGCACCGCGAACCGCTTTCATAATCGCCATTTCAAACGACGTACCAATCGACATTACCTCGCCCGTCGCTTTCATTCTCGTACCGAGTTCGCGCTTTGCGTACAGGAACTTATCAAACGGCCACTTGGGCATCTTTACAACCAAGTAGTCAATCGTCGGTTCGAAACAAGCGTACGTATTGCCCGTAACGTCGTTCACGATTTCGTCGAGCGTATAACCGAGCGCAATCTTGGAAGTAACCTTTGCAATCGGGAAACCCGTCGCCTTTGACGCGAGCGCGGAAGAACGGCTAACGCGGGGATTTACCTCGATAACCGAATATTCGAACGAATCGGGATTGAGCGCAAACTGTACGTTACAACCGCCCTCGATACCCAGTTCGCTAATAATCGAAAGCGCCGCTCCGCGGAGCATATTATACTCTTTCGTGGAAAGGGTTACCGCAGGCGCAACAACGATAGAGTCGCCCGTGTGAATACCGACGGGGTCTACGTTTTCCATCGAACACACGGTAAGCACGTTGCCCGCGCTATCGCGCAAAACTTCGAACTCGATTTCTTTCCAACCCGCAATATATTTTTCAATCAAAACCTGCGTAATCGGCGAAAGCATTAACCCGTTATGGGAAATGAGGCGAAGTTCTTCTTCGTTGTACGCCACGCCGCCGCCCGCGCCGCCGAGCGTATATGCGGGACGAATAATGACGGGATAAGAAAGCTTATTCGCTATCGCGACGCACTCCTCCACCGTATATGCAATATCCGAGGGAACGCAAGGCTGATTGATTTTTTCCATCGTTGCCTTGAAAAGTTCTCTGTCCTCCGAACGGTCGATTGCGTCGAGTTTCGTACCGATGAGCTTTACGCCATGCTCGGCAAGAAAACCAGATTTCGCGAGCTTGCAACCCATCGTAAGACCCGTTTGTCCGCCAAGCGAAGCAAGCAAACTGTCGGGTTTTTCTTTGATAATAATACGCTTTAACGTTTCTTCCGTAAGCGGTTCTAAATAAATCTCGTCGGCAAGCGCCTTATCCGTCATAATCGTAGCGGGGTTGGAGTTACAAAGAACGACGTTTACCCCCTCGCTTTTCATTACTCGACAAGCTTGCGCGCCCGCATAGTCGAACTCCGCCGCTTGACCGATAACAATCGGTCCCGAACCGATAACCAAAACTTTCTTAATATCACTTCTCTTAGGCATTTTCTTTCTCCTTTTCCATCATCGCAAAGAACTTATCGTATACGGGATTTTCCGTATGCCCAACCCCGCAGGATTCGGGCGCGAACTGTACCGTAAACGCGTTAAGATTATCGTAATCGATTCCCTCGCAAGTACCGTCGTTGACGTTGACATATCTCAGCTCGCCCATGGCAAGCGAATCTTTGTCTACCACGTAGCCGTGATTTTGCGTAGAGATATATACCTTTCCGCTTTGCACGCATTTTACCGGTTGATTGCCGCCGCGGTGTCCGTATTTCATCTTCTTCGTCTTTGAACCGAGCGCCAACGCTACGAGCTGGTGTCCAAGCCCAATACCAAGCAAAGGTTTCTTACCGAGTACTTTTTTAACCTCTTCGATAATCCCCGCGTTTTCTTCGGGATTGCCCGCGCCGTTGGAAAGCACCACCCCGTCTACGTCAAGCGATAAAATCTCCTCCGCCGTCGAACAGGCAGGCATACCGATTACGCGGCAACCTTGCGCTACGAGATTGTCCACCGTGCTCTTCTTGCCGCCGAAATCCCAAAACGCTACCGTGTATTTCGCGTTCTCGTTTCCGCGCTCGTACTTTTGCGTAGGCGCAACCGTTTGTACGGCGTTCTTTACGCTATACGCCGCGAACACCTCTTTCCCCTCGGCGGGTTTGTCGCTAATCACAGCGTTCATTACGCCCTTTTCACGCAAAATCTTCGTGAGCTGACGGGTGTCTACCCCGTATACGCCGATTACCCCCTTTTCTTTGAGGTATTCGTCGAGCGTTTTCTCCATACGGAAATTGGACGGCTCGTCGCAAAGTTCGCGCACGACGTACGCAGAAACCCACGTTTTATCACTTTCCGCGTCTGCGGGATTGACCCCGTAATTCCCAATCAAAGGGAACGTCTGTACGACGATTTGTCCAAAGTTAGAAGGGTCGGTCAACGTTTCTACGTAACCCACCATACCCGTCGTAAATACGAGTTCGCCAACGGCTTCCCCCTCCGCGCCGAAGCGGTAACCTTGGAAGCAGTCGCCGTTTTGTAAAGTCAAATACACTTTTCTCTTTTTCATAAGCACTACCTATCTAAAAAATTATTTTTGCCGATTGTTATAAAAGGACTACCCTAAGAAACTTTTTACTAAAAAAAAGACTGATTTGAACAATCAGCCTTAATTTTTGAAAAAATATGTCTTTTGGAAAAAAGAAAGCGGGGTAGCGGCGATAACCGTTTTCTTCGTATCGTCGTGCCCTATCGTTACGTTCGTTTCTTTTGCAAACAATGCTTTCTTCATCTCTGCCGTCCTGTGAATTTTTACTATTATACCACACGCGTTTCGAATTGTCAACTTTTCTGGGCTCGTTTTATAAGAAAATTATAGAAATAAATTATGAAAATATTTACGTGCGCAATCCACGTGCGCACTTGCACGCGCTTACATACGCTCTATACGCGCTTTGCAGGCGCCCTTATACGCGCATTATGCGCGAACCGCACGTTCCGTATGCCTGCGCGCCGTAATTGCCCGCGTGCAATCGGATACGGATTTCCAATTCCGCCCCGTCAAGCACCTGCTTTGCAAACGGTTCGCTATACAAAACGGGTTTCCCTTCGTCCGTGAGCAACAGTTCCCCCGACGAAGATGCGAGCGCGATTTCCGCTCCCTCTAACTCTTTCCCGTCCGCTACCGCGCAGAGAGCGCTTAAAAACAGGTCGCTATCCGCTCTTTTTGACAATACCATTTCCCGAACAGCCCCCGAGCCCGCCAAGTATTTAGCTATCGTTCGTGCCGAAGTCAAGGATTTTGCGCCCGATACCTTACAGACGAACGGGCGTTCCCCCTCGATTGCGAGCAGGGTTTGACAAATCTTTGCCATTACCTCCTTTAACGCTTCCGCAAACTTTTTGTATTCCGTATCCGCCGTGAAAATGCGGTAATTCCCCGCCGCGCCGCTCGCCATAATACAAACGGTATCGTTGGGAGATGCCACGCCGTCTAAATTAAGCATATTCCACGTATCGTCCACTGCCGCATTTAATGCCTTTTGAAGCATTTTCGGCTCAATATCCACGTCGGTAGTCAAGAAACAAAGCCCCGTCGCCATATTCGGACACAAACGCTTCCCACCCTTGGAAATCGCGCCGATTTTACAAGCGTAATCCCCTAAATAAAAGGAAAACGCAAGTTGTTTCGCCGCTCTGTCGCTCGTCATTATCGCGCGCGCCGCCGAAAGCGAGTTTTTCTCGGCTTTCCCCAAGGATTTTTTGAGATTTTCAAGTCCGCCAAGGATTTTATCTATCGGAAACTTTCCCGTAATCGCCCCCGTCGAAGCGAGCACGATTTCATTGGAAGAAGCAGGGATTAGCCGTTCCAAAGCACGGCAAACCGTTTCCGCACTCTTTATCCCGTCCTCCACAAGTCGGATCGTAGCCATGTCGTTCTGTGAGCCAAGGAGT
>JAZRBK010000263.1:0-3823 GCA_045635025.1 Candidatus Scatosoma sp. | reverse complement strand
CTCGATATCTACGATTTCATAATGCAAATACGTGCCGAAAGCCTCTTCCAATACGTATTTCATATGTCCCATACCAACCGTCGTATGATGTTTGAAGCCGCCCTTTGCAAGCTTAATCAGCTTATTTTGCAAATCGGGTATTTCCGCTACGCCGCCGCAACCGAAGAACGCGCTTTCAATGGGTTCGCCCGTAAATCTTGCCTCGCTCGCGTATACTTTCAATTTCCCGTCCTCGGTAAAACCGTTCGAGAACGTCATATCGAACGCTGCAATTCTACCCTCGTTCGTACCCCAACCGCTGCCAGGGTCGCCCTTTGCGAACATTTTATGCTCGGTAACCGTGCCTTTCCCCGCCATAAGCGTTTGTGCTACGGGACCGCAATGGAAAAGAATAACTTTATTCTCGTCGTCGCCGTAATTGTTATTCCAATCCAAGCAAGCCGTCGGCTTTTGCGAAGCGAGCTGCATTGCACGCATCGTAATCGCGCTCGTCAAGTCGATTTCGCAAGAACATACGATACCTCTATCGTTGAGCTCGGAAATCAACACGCAAGGGCATACCCGCAAAATCGTTTCCATTTCGTTCCAACAACGCAAGGTTATCGCATCCAAGCGGTATTCTTCAATGTATTCGTCGATAACCACAGAGATTTTCGCAAGCATATTTTTGTTCTTTTGCGGAACTTTCGTGAAATCCGTATACGCTTCCAAACGCTCTAATTTCGCAACGACTGCGGGGTCGTTATCCTGTTTTGCCTGTACCTTAAAGATGAGTTCGGAAAGGTCGAAACTCTCTACGTTAATCCCGTATCTTTGCAAGGTTACCTCGTCGAACCGAACGGTCTTAAACGCCGTCGTTCTCGCACCGATACAGCCAAGGTTAAACCGCTTCATTCCCTTTACCACGCGGCAAATCGCGGCAAAATCCTCCAAGTTTTGTTTGAATGCGTCGCTTAAAGGATGTACGACATGCGGTTTCATTACCGTGAACGGGATTTTGTATTGATAGAATACGTCCGTTACGGAGAACTTTCCGCAATACGCGTCGCGGCGGTGTTTGAAATCCATTTTACCGATTTCGTCGGGATACGCTTGCATTAAAATCGGAACGCCCGCGTCTTGCAACGCCGCTACCGCACCGTTTTCATCGATGAAAATCGGCATACATAAAATTACGCCGTCGTATTCCCCTTCGTGCGATTTGAGCCAATCGTGATACAAACGCCCCTCTTCACGGGTTTCTACCGCTCCGTAGCGGGTCGCGTTCTCGTCCATCGCTATGTACTCGTGCCCAGCGTCGGTAACGGCTTTTATCATATCCGCACGTGCGCCTGCAATCAATTCCGCCGGCATAAAGCCTCTGTTGCCAAAAAACAAAGCAAATTTCATTGAGTTATCTCCTTAATATTTTTATATATTTTTTTATATTTTTCATATTCTTTCGCATAAGCAGTTTGCTTTTCCGCACGCGGGAAGTAAGCTTTTCCATAACGCACAAATACTTTCTTCGCCTCGTTTAAGGAGCTCGCGCTACCCATTGCAACCGCCTGCAACAACGCACAACCGCAAAGTCCGCCCTCGGAAGAACGCAGGGATTTTATGGCAAGGTTTTGTATGTCGGCTTTGATTTGCAACCATTTTTCCGAGTTCGCGCCGCCACCTGTCGCTACGATACTTTTTAAGTTTATCCCATAAGCGAGCACGTTTTCCGCATTCAAGCGCATTTCCATAGCCGTCCCCTCCATAACCGAGCGGTACAACTGCCAATCCTTCGTTTGGGTGGTCAACCCCAAAACCGCGCCCTGCACCTCTAAATCCTGATACGGCGTAGCGCAACCGCCGAAATACGGTAACGTCAAAACCCCCGAAGGCTCGTCCTGCATATCCTTTTCTATATAAGTAAAGAAATCCTTTTCCTCCCCCTTATACCCGTGCATAACGTTTTTACGCAACCAATTCACCGTCGAACCGCAGGAATAATTGAGAATATAACTGCAATAAATCCCCTCGATAGCGTAAGGCACGCAAGGATAACCCTGCTTCCCCATCTTTATATTTTCAGGCTTTTTATCAAAGAGAACGGTAATACATTCCACCGTACCCATACCGTCTACCGCTTCCCCTGCTTCTAACGCTCCTGCACCGAGCGCGGAACATACTTGGTCGTGCGCTCCGAGCACCAATACGGGTTTTCCCGTGATACCAAGCTTGCTAAGAAGCTCTTTCTTTATCGGCGCAACGGTTTCTCCCGCACGGCGGGGATTTGAAAAGAGGCGGACGGGGATAGAAAACCCGTCTAACATCTCGGCGGAGAAACAAAGATTTCCCACGTCGAACGCGCCCGTTCTTGAAGCCAACGAATAATCGATTACCCTTTCGCCCGTGAGTTTATAACCGATATAATCACAAACGAGCAATACCTTGTCCGCCTTTGCAAAAACACTCGGGTAATGATTTTTTATCCAAAGCAATTTAGGAAGAGAATACATACTGTGCGGAAGCACACCCGTAACTTGGAAAGCACGTTCTTCCCCAATTTTCGCTTTTATTTCCTCCGCCTCCTCCGCTCCGCGCGGGTCGGTATAAAGCATAGGATAGAATAAAATCTCGTCTTCTTTATCGAGCAATACGAACGCCTCTCCAAGCGAAGAAACGGCTACGGAATGGATTTCGTGATTTTTTGCTACGCAGGAAATCATTTCTTGGACGTTTTGCCAAATCGCATCCGCATCTACGTATAACTGCCCGTCGAGTTCTTTGAAAGCGTATTCCCTCGAAAGGTACTCTAAAATATCCCCTTTTTCGGAAAATAATTGACATTTACAGCAAGTCGTACCGACGTCTAAGCTTAAATAATTCATTTTTTTCTCCTTATTATCTATATTTTAGTAGATTTTTATGGGATAATATAGTATAATTTATATAAGAATATGGTAATTTTGTATTAGGGAATACGAAAATGACGGATTACAACGTTGAAAAAATACAAGCTTTGCTTTGCGATTTTTATAACCTGACGAATATAAAAATCTGCATATACGACAGCTTAGAAAACGAACTTTGTTTTTATCCTGAAAAACTCTCCCCGTTTTGCGCTCTACTTCGTGAAAACAAGGAAATGGATGCAAGGTGCAAAGACTGCGACAAACGCGCGTTTGCGAAATGTAAAAAAACGCACGAACAGTATTTTTATACCTGCCACGCAGGGCTTTTCGAGTGCATTTCCCCCATTCTGTACGACGGGAAAATCATCGGCTATATCGTGCTCGGACAAATGAAAGCGCAAGAAAACGGCGATTTTTCAAATCTCTCCGCCCGCTTTCCTTTGAAAATGCGTAAAGAGCTAGAATTGCTCTTTAACGATTTACCCTCGATTTCTATGGATAGAATCCGTTCCGCCGTGCGCATTTTGGATGCGTGCACGGGTTACGAGTACTTAAAAGGGCTGATTCGGGCAGGCGAAAATAAAATCGATTTTCTGCTCACAGAGTTTATCAACGAACATTTAACGGAAGATTTATCCGTGCCAACGCTCTGTTCCCGTTTTCACCTCTCCCATAGCGAAATCTATTCCGTTTTTAAGGAATATTTCCACGACACGCCCGCCGATTACATTAAAAAACGCAGACTGCAAAAAGCCTGCGAACTCTTAAAAAACACCTCCCTGCCCGTACATAAAATCGCGCAACGGTGCGGGATTCCCGATTATAATTATTTTTCAAAAATCTTCAAAAGAGCATACGGCATTACGCCAATGCAATTCCGTAAGATATAAGGTGAAACATACCCAACGGAAAATCATCTCCCACCTACAACCATACCA
>JAZRBK010000262.1:0-1780 GCA_045635025.1 Candidatus Scatosoma sp. | reverse complement strand
AATGCGGAGCGTTTTTGAACAAAGAAATGCCGTTCGCGGCATTGCGGGAGGCGGAATCGACGGGCTTTGGGATTTCGCGTGCTATGGAGGACGAAACGGGCAAGAGCGCGGCGATTGTCGGCGCGCACACGGAAAATCTTCGCCAAGGCTTTGTGATGAGCGAAGAAAGCATTGCCGATGAAAAGAATAATTTCACGCATTTCCTTTTAATCCGTAAAGGGGAAGAGGTGTTGCCCAAGAATAGCGAACGCGTTTATTTTTCCACCGTTTGCCCGCACGAACCAGGTAGTTTGTTATCCCTTTTGCAAATCATCGCAGGTTACGGCGTGAATATGACGAAGATTGAGAGCCGTCCCGTCAAAAATAAGGTGGGCGAATACCGATTCTTTATCGAGGCGGATTGCGATATCGCAAGCGGAAACGTGCAAAAAATGCTCGCGGAAATCAAGGCGAACACGATAGAGTGTAAGCTCCTTGGCGCGTATAGCCGCGAGACGGGCGAAAACGGCAATTCATAAGGAGCGAATATGCGTTATATTGGTTTTGACATAGGCGGAACGAAATGCGCCGCCGTGCTCGGGGAATGCGGCGATAGCGTGGAAATCCTCGACAAAGAGCAGTTTTTAACGGCGGGCTTAACCCCGTGGGAAGTGCTTGAAAACTTTTCACGGTTTTATGAAAAGCACGCGAAAGGGAATAAAATCGCGGGAATAGGCATTAGTTGCGGCGGACCTTTGAACAGTAAAAAAGGGATTATTATGCGTCCGCCCAGTCTGCCCCTTTGGGATAATATCGAAATTGTCAAGTATTTCGAGGATAAGTATCATGTTCCTACAAGACTTCAAAACGACGCGAACGCGGGCGCGGTCGCCGAATGGAAATACGGCGCAGGGAAAGGCGCAAACGACGTAATTTTTATTACGTTCGGCACGGGGTTCGGCGCGGGCGTTATCAGCGGCGGTCGGCTCTTGACGGGCGTGAACGACAACCTTGGCGAAATCGGGCACGTGCGTTTAACAAAAAACGGTCCGCTTGGGTATTATAAAGAGGGCTCAGTCGAGGGATATTGCAGCGGTAGCGGCATAAAGCGGCTCGCGAAAATCGTTTACGAGCGGGAGAGAAAGCGCGGGAAATCCGTTCCGTTTTTCGAGAACAGAAATATTGACGAAACGAGCGCGAAAGAACTTGCCGAGGGCGCGAAAGCGGGCGATAAGTTTTGCCAAAAGGTGTATAAAATCAGCGGGGAAAAGCTCGGGCAGACCCTTTCTATTTTAATCGATTTGTTCAATCCCGAAATTATCGCGATTGGCGGCGTATTTATGCGGAGCGGTGATTTACTCTATCCGCACGCGGAAAAAATCATTCGTAAGGAAACTTTGCCACTCGCGCGCGAGGTTTGTAAAATCGTGCCCGCAAAATTGAGTGAAAATATTGGAGATATGGCGGCGCTTTGCGTGGCAATGGGAGGTTATTAATGAAAACGGAAACGAAAAACATTTTAGAGGAATTGGTGGAAAAATATCCGCAGCTTCTTTGCTGTAAAGCAGAGATTGAAGCCGCGTTTTATTGTTTTTTGGGAAGTTATGAGCAAGGCAAAAAGCTTTTGATTTGCGGTAACGGCGGCAGCGCGGCGGATAGCGAGCATATCGTCGGTGAGCTGATGAAATCTTTCCGTAAAAAACGTCCGCTTTGCGACGGGTTTAAGCAAAAACTTATGCAAACGGAAGAAGGCGTAGTTTTGGCAAACGTATTAGAAGGGGGGTTGAAAGCGGTGTCGCTT
>JAZRBK010000261.1:0-6869 GCA_045635025.1 Candidatus Scatosoma sp. | reverse complement strand
ATGACGATAATACGTTTAAGGATTTTGATTATCAATTGGTGGCGGGGAAATACGCTGTGCTTACGTATAATAACGGAGTTGCTACCAATGAAAGCTTAAAAGAGGTGGCAATCTCTACGTATCTTGCGGAATCTATTCTTTTCTATTTACCCGAACAAAAATTGAACGACGAGAAGATTGAGGGTATAGAGGGTTTGCTTGATAAAACGCTTCGGGTAAACAGCGAGGAATATAAAATCGTCGGTTTGATTGATTGCGGGGATATTCCCGAAAAATACGACCTGTTAAAAACCACCAATCCCTCCAACGTAAAAACGCAAGCGTTAAACGACGATTTTAAGGCGTATATTAATTCTACGGCACATAAATGCTTCTTCGTTGGCGCGGGGTACTTAGAAGCGATGAATAAAAGGAATGTTTCCGCAGATATTCATTATATTGGGAATGCCGATATGACAGTTCTCGTGGATAAAGAGGGGGCTGTCTCGCGGGCGGTAAATAGTGAAAATTACGTGTATTCCTGTAAAGGTTACGGCGTGGATAATATTCTCTTCTTTGACGGACAGTACCCTAAATCTAAGGAAATCGAGCTTGGCGCAAACGAAGTGCTCGTGCATCCGAACAATTTGATAACGATTTTGGCTACGGAGATAAATCAATTACGTTCGCAAGACAAAACAACGATAAAAACGCTGTTAGAGGAAATCGACTTGGCGGGCTCTGCCCAAGAAGCGCAAGTATTGTTTGAAGATTTACGTGTTTTCCTCACGTCTAAGGGCATTTCACTTGAAACGGGCGGTTATACGGCAAAGCTTAACAAAGTTTCAAAGGAAACGGGCAAAAGAGTTACGCAAGACGTAAAAATTGTTGGGCTTTTCTATAACGTGGATAGAAACGTAGGCTCGACGGTTAGCTATAAAATGATGATGAGCGATTCGCTTATGAGTCAGTTTGATATATGGACGCAGCAGGGCGATTATAGCAAAATCCTTTTCTCGTCTAAGAGTCTTGACGGTAATGCTAAGAGAATAGCGGATTTAATGGTCAAAGAAAACGGTTTTTCGCTCGTTTGGTATAATAATCCTGCTCTGTCCATTATAAATGATAACGAAGATATGATTCATCAAGCGGCGAATTTGTTCTTGTACGTAGCTTTGCTATTGGCGGCATTTTCTATCTTTATGCTTTATAATTATATTAGTACGAGTATCGCAAGCAAGAAGCAAAGTATCGGCGTTTTGCGTGGACTCGGCGCGGGCGGCAAGGATATTCTTAGAACGTTTTTAAGCGAGAGTTTGCTTATCGGCATTATCAACGGGATATTAGCAATCGGGCTGACAGTACTCGGCTGTTCGATTGTTAACTCCTACATAATGAATACGATGAATATTTTCATTTCGTTTGCTATCTTTGGGGTTAGACAGGTGCTTGTGATTACAGGTGTTAGTTTGTTTACGGTTGTGCTTGCTGCCGTACTTCCCATTATTAAGATTTCTAAACGCAAACCCGTTGATTTAATTAGACGTCCGTAAGCGTTGTTAAGATAAATATTTTCCCCCGTACTTATTGCTAAGGTGCGGGGGATTTATATTACTTTTTTAGGGCAATTTTAATGATGGTGGGTATGATGGCAGGAATGTCTTTGTCGAATTACCGTGCAGGTTTTTTCTTGGCAATCTTCTTGGATTGTTTCCGCTTCAACGGTAACGTGGGCTATGCCGTGTTCGTGTAGCTCTGTCTTTACGGCGTTTTTTATCTCGCTGGAATAGTTTTCTATTACGATATGTAACGTTGCATAAACAGACGTTCCGTCGATTGTCCATACGTGAAAATGGTGTGCGTCAAGAACGCCGTTTATGCTTAAAATATGTTGTTTTAACGATTGAATATCAATATTTTTCGGTGTTTTGATTAAAAAGACGAGTAAAATCTCTTTTAGGTTTTTGAAAGAACCAAAGAGTATAAATACAACTACCGCAATCGAAAGTAAGGGGTCTAAAAGATAAAAATCGGTAAACCGCATTATGAGTGCGCCAATGAAAACGACGAGCCAACCGAGCACGTCTTCAAGCAGGTGTAAATTGACGGCTTTTTGGTTAAGGGAGCTTCCTCCGTGCGTAAAATAAGCTCCGAGTAAGTTTGTAATAAACCCGATAAGCGCGAAAATCAACATCGTATCGTATTCAATAACGACAGGATTTATAAAACGCATTACGGCGTTATAAACGACGATGCCCGACCCTGCGATAAGAATAAGGCTCGTGATGAAAGCGCCTAATACCGAATAACGGGCGTAACCGTACGTGTAGACGTCGTTCGGCTGTTTTTTGCTTTTCTTTTCAAGGAAAAAGGATAAGCCTATGCTCGTTGCGTCGCCGAAATCGTGAACGGCATCGGATAGAATTGCTATGCTGCCTGTAATTATTCCGCCTACGACCTCTACGACTGAAAAAATTATGTTTAATAAAAATGCTATGAGGATATTTTTTTCACTTTTCATTTTTCTACCTTTGACACCTTTTTGATTTTATGATATAATATGTGTGATACCGAACGGTATATTCGATAATAGTATAGCACGTTTACCGCCTAAAAGAGCTATACAATATTTATCAGACATTCTATATCGAACAAAATGGGAGAAAAGTACGGTAATATTTATGGACAGAAGGCAAAGAAAAACGAGGAGTGCAATTTTTCAAGCGTTTATTTTTTTACTTTCCAAGAAAGATTTTGCGCGTATAACCGTAGAAGAGATTATAAAACGCGCAGACGTTGGCAGAGCAACTTTTTACGCGCATTTCGAAACGAAAGATTTTCTCTTAAAGGAATTATGTGCCGAGTTATTCGACCATATTTTTTCTTTGGATAACGAGGGGGCGGAGGAGCAGTCCAATCTGTTTCATTGTGATACGCAGGATTTTGAGTTTTTGCATTTATTTCGGCATATTAAGAAAAACGATAACAATATCGGAAAGCTTTTTTCCAGTAAAAACAACGAGTTGTTTTTAAGTTATTTCAAAAACGGGGTAAAGACTTTGGTTGAACGGCGTATCGCTGATTTTGCGGATAGAAAACCCAGCGCCGTGCCCGACGATTTTTGGATAAACCACGTAACGGCTACGTTTATAGAAACTTTGCGTTGGTGGACGGAAAATAATATGGCGGAAACGCCGGAAAGGATAACCGAATATTTTATGAGTTTGATTGCATAGAAAAAGAGTGGAAATCAAGTACTTGATTTCCACTCTTTTTGGTGCCGAAGGTGGGACTTGAACCCACACGTTGTCACCAACAATGGATTTTGAGTCCATCGCGTCTGCCATTCCACCACTTCGGCGTTTCAACGGAAAGCTTTATAATTATATATGATAACGTAAAAAAAATCAAGCGTTTATAAGGGTATTTTAAGAAAAAATTATATCTTTTTTCAAACATTTTCTAAACTCCTTGCGATTTTTTTTGTTTTGTGGTAAAATATTAGTAAGAACAATTGAGGTTTTTTGATTTTATGGAAAAATTAGTGCTCATCGACGGAAATAGTTTGCTCAACAGAGCCTTTTACGCTACGCCCGTTTTCACGACGAAAAGCGGTACGCCGACGAACGGCGTTTTCGGGTTTGTTAAGCTGTTGCTTAAAATATTCACGGATAAAAAGCCGAATTATTGCGCGGTAGCGTTTGATTTACACGCGCCGACGTTTCGCCATAAATTATACGACGAATACAAGGCGGGGCGTAGACCTATGCCGTCCGACCTTGCCGTGCAATTTCCCGTTTTGAAAGACGTTTTACGGCTTATGGGGATTTCCATTTGTGAGCTCGAAGGTTATGAGGCGGACGATTTGCTGGGTACGGTGGCAAAACGGTTTAAGGGCGTGCAAACGTATATTTACACGGGGGATAGGGACGCTTATCAGCTCGTAGACGAAACGACGAGCGTTTGTTTTACGCGTAAAGGTGTTAGTGATATATTAGAACTTACCGACAAAAATTTCTTTGACGAGGTTGGACTTACGCCTCTTCAAATTATTGAATTAAAGTCGCTTATGGGGGATAAATCGGATAATATTCCCGGTGTAGCGGGAGTGGGCGAGAAGTCAGCATATTCACTCTTAGCGCAATATAGGGATTTGGACGGCGTTTACGCGCATATCGAGGAGATTTCAGGCGCGCTTAAAACGAAGCTTGTAAACGGCAAAGAAAACGCTTATTTTTCCAAAAAGCTCGCAACGATTGACGTAAACGCGCCTTTTGATTTTTCGCTTGCGGATTGCGTGGTTCGTATGCCTTTTTCGCATGCGCTCCGCGAAAAGTTTGCCGAGTTGGAGTTTAAGTCTTTGCTCTCTTTGCATATTTTCGGCACGGAAAGCGTATCACTGGAAACGGAAACCGAGGAAGAGAAAGGCGTGCGCGGGAAGGCGGTGGAGATTCTGCCTGAAACTGCGGGTGAAGTTTTGCCTCGCTTGCAAGAAGATTGGGTAGACTCGATTGCGTGCGATTATACGCAGTCGGAACTTCGTTTCGTCCTTTTGCCCAAGGCGTGGTCGGTTGAACAAGACCTCGAAGAATATGCTTTTGCAATTAAACAGGGTTTGTTGGATACGGGATTTTACGATTATCAATTACAACCGATTTTAACGGCGATTTTTGCGGGCAAAAAGAAAGTTGCGGTATATAACGCGAAAGAGGTTATGCGATTGCTTGCGGGGCTCGATTTAGAGTTTACTGCGCCGTTCGACGACGTGGCGATTTTGAAGTGTCTTGCGGACGGGCTTGGGAATACGGACGATTTAACGTTTTGCTTAAATCAACAATCGCTCCCCGAACATAACCGTGCATACGGGCTCGCGCATTTGAAAGAGTTGTATTTTTCCGCGTTACGCGAAGAAGAAAAAGTGCTGTATAGGGACGTTGAATTACCGCTCGTACGCGTGTTGTTCGAGATGGAAAAACAGGGTGTTTGTGTAAATAACGAAGCGTTGATGGACCTTTCCGCCCGTTTTAACGAAGAATTGGCCACTTTAACGAGTAGTATTTACGAGCTCGCGGGGGAAACGTTTAATATCAATTCAACTCAACAGCTTGGAAAAATCCTCTTTGAAAAACTGAGAATAGCCGACGGGGTAAAAAAGAATAAAAATAACAGCTATAAAACGACGGCGGAGGAGCTTGAAAAATACGCTTCACGCTCGGAAATCGTGCGTTTGCTATTGAGGTATAGAAAGGTTCAGAAGCTCAATTCTACGTATATCGAGGGGTTTAAGCCGTTAATCGTTGCGGGAAAGGTGCACACTACCTACAATCAGTATAATACCGCTACGGGACGGCTTTCGAGTGCAAATCCCAATCTTCAAAATATTCCGATTCGTACCGAAGAGGGCAGGGAACTTCGTAAACTGTTCACTGCGAGCGCGGGTAACGTTTTAATCGATGCCGATTATTCGCAAATCGAGCTCAGGCTTTTGGCTCATTTTTCAAAATGTAAAGAGCTCATAGCGGCGTATTGCGAGGGGAAAGATATTCACTCGATTACCGCTTCGCAGGTGTTTGGCGTGCCGCTTGATAAGGTTACTTCGGCTCAGCGGCGGGAAGCTAAGGCGGTTAATTTCGGGATAATTTACGGCATTAGCGCGTTTGGGCTTTCCAACGATTTGAGTATAAGCGCGAGAAAGGCGCAGGAATATATCGACAAGTATTTTGCAAGTTATTCCGATGTGAAAGAATACATGGCGGAGAACGTTGAAAACGCGAAAAAAGACGGATATATTACGACGCTTTTGGGGCGCAGACGGGTCATTAACGAGTTAAAATCATCCAACTTTAACGTTCGTTCGTTCGGAGAACGCGCTGCAATGAATATGCCGTTGCAAGGTTCGAGTGCGGATATTATTAAAATTGCGATGATAAACGTTTACAATAAGCTTAAAGAGGGCGGTTATCAAGCGAAACTTGTGTTGCAGGTTCACGACGAGCTCGTTATCGATTGCCCTGTAACAGAAGCGGAAAAGGTGTCCGCACTTTTGAAAACAGAAATGGAAAATGCGGTAAAATTGTCCGTACCCTTGACGGTTGACGTGCAGAGCGGCAAAACTTGGTTTGATACGAAATAAGGAATTGTTTCACGTGTATTGTTTTTCAATTATCGTTATGAAACAATTACCGTGAAACACGAAGGTGAAAAATGAAAAAGAAAATAGCAATCACGGGCGGAATCGGGAGCGGTAAAACGACGGTTATGCGATACCTTGAAAATAAGGGATATCCCGTGTTTTCCTGTGATGATATATACAAACAAATCATTCATACGGACGAATACGTTAAAGAAATGGCGAAAGAGTTTCCGTCGGCAGTCAAAGACGGGCAAGTGGACAGACGTGCATTAGCCGCTTTGATTTTTTCCGACGTCGAAAAGCGCGAAAAATTAAACGGGATAGCCCATCCGCTTATTATAAAAGAATTATTAAAGCAAATGGAGGCAAGCAATTCTTCTCTTGTGTTTGCCGAAGTGCCCTTGCTCTTTGAGGGGGGATTTGAGGGGTTGTTTGACGAAAGTATCGTTCTTCTTCGAAAACGAGAAAACCGTATGCAATCGGTTGCTGTGAGAGATAGCCTTAGTCGAGGAGAAATAGAAGCTCGAATAAAATCGCAATTTTCCTACGATACGGAGAACGGAAAGGAATATCTTAAAAAAATCGGTGCATACGTTTTAACTAACGATGCCTCCGTTGTTGAGTTGAATGAAAAAGTTGAAAATCTTCTTACACAAATCAAGTAGCGTGAAACTATTTTCGTGAAACATAATTTGATATACAAATTAACGGACAAATCCCCGCGCGGTTTTTGTCCGTTTTTCTTAGAAAGGTAGGG
>JAZRBK010000260.1:0-15041 GCA_045635025.1 Candidatus Scatosoma sp. | reverse complement strand
ATCGAACACGGACACGTATACGCGGCGAAACCTCCGCTCTATAAAGCGAGCTTCAAAGGCCACGACGATTATTTATATTCGGAAGAAGAGAAAATCGAGTATGCACTCAATAACCCCGGGAAAGTCGAGTATCAACGCTATAAAGGCTTGGGCGAAATGAGCAAAGAACAGCTTTGGGATACCACGATGAACCCCGAAACGAGAACGCTTATCCGCGTAACCATGCAAGATGCGGCAGAAGCCGACCAGATGTTCTCTATGCTAATGGGCGAAAACCCTGAAATGCGTAGAAAGTTCATCGAAGAGAACGCGGCGCTCGTTACCGATTTGGACGTATAAGCAAGGGAGAAAGATAAGGAGATTATTATGGCGAAAAAAGAAACCAGTCCTGAATTAACCGAGGAGTTTAGAAAAACACTCGCAATGACGAGAATGCTCGACGTGGAAGTGGACGACGAGCTCAAACGCTCGTTTATCGCTTACGCGATGGCAGTAAATAAATCGCGTGCTATCCCAGACGTTCGCGACGGCTTAAAACCCGTGCACAGACGTATCCTTTTCTCTATGCACGAAATGGGGCTTTATAACGATAAGGCGACGAGAAAGTGCGCCCGTATCGTCGGCGACTGTATGGGTAAATATCATCCCCACGGCGACAGCTCCGTATACGACGCGCTCGTAAGATTGGCGCAGGATTTCACGATTAACTTCCCCCTCGTTTACGGCCACGGGAACTTCGGTTCTATCGACGGCGACGGGGCGGCGGGTATGCGTTATACCGGAGCAAAGCTTACCAAGCTCGCGGCGGAAATGCTCAAAGATTTGGATAAGGAAACGGTAGATTTCATTCCCAACTTCGACGCGACGGAAGAAGAACCCACCGTGCTCCCCGCAAGATACCCTAACTTGCTCGTCAACGGTGCGGACGGTATCGCGGTCGGTATGGCGACGAACATTCCTCCGCATAACCTCGCGGAAGTTATCGACGGTACGATTGCGATGATTGATAACCCCGAAATTACCGTCGACGAATTGATGGAATACGTTCCCGCGCCCGATTTCCCGACGGGCGGTATGATTATGGGCAGAAGCGGGATTAAAAAGGCGTACAGAACGGGACAAGGCAATATCGTTATCCGTTCCAAGTGCGAAATTGAAGAATACGGCACGGGCGGGAATACGCGCTCGCGTATCGTCGTTACGGAAATCCCGTATCAAGTGAATAAAGCACAGCTCGTCAAGACGATAGCGGATATGGTTAACGATAAGCGTTTGGAGGGCATTTCCGATATCCGCGACGAATCGGGCAGGGACGGTATGCGTATCGTTATCGAAGTGAAAAAGGACGCGAACGCGCAAGTCGTGCTCAATACCCTTTATAAAAAGACCAAACTCCAAACGTCGGACGGGATTATTCTCCTCGCCCTCGTGGAGAACGGCACAGAACCGAAAACGCTCAACCTCCGCGAGATTTTGTGGAATTACCTCGAACACCAAAAAGAGGTTATTACGCGCAGAACGCGCTTCGACTTGAATAAGACGGAAGAACGCGCGCATATCATCGCAGGGCTTGTGCTCGCGCTCGCGAACGTGGACGAAGTGATTAAAATTATCAAGGCTTCCGCTGATAAGAACGTCGCTATCGAGGGCTTGACGAACGCGTTCGAACTCGACGAGAAACAGGCGAACGCGATTTTGGAAATGCGTTTGCAACGTCTTACTTCGCTTGAAGTGGAAAAGCTCAACGACGAGCTTGCCGCGTTGCGGGCTACGATTGAGGATTTGAAAGACATTCTCGCTAACGAGCAACGCGTTTTGGATATTATCCGTGCGGATTTGACGGAAATCAAGAGCAAGTACCCCTCGCCGAGAAAAACGGAAATCTCCGTCGATTACGGCAATATCGACGACGAGGATTTGATTGACAGAGAGGACGTCGTTATTTCGATTACCCATTCGGGTTATATCAAGCGCTTGCCCGTGGACGAATACAAAGCGCAAGGTAGAGGCGGC
Source organism: Candidatus Scatosoma sp. (assembly GCA_045635025.1). Lineage (GTDB taxonomy): Bacteria > Bacillota > Clostridia > Christensenellales > Borkfalkiaceae > Scatosoma. The sequence continues at coordinate 13,028 of JAZRBK010000260.1, read as the reverse complement.
AGAGGTATTACCGCGCATAGACCCAAGGACGAGGATTACGTGGAAAAAATGTTCGTCTGCAACACCCACGACCCGATTTTGCTCTTCTCGTCGAAAGGTAAGGTGTACTCGATTAAGGGTTACGAAATCCCCGAAGCGAACCGCACCGCGCGCGGCAGAGCCGTCGTGAATATCGTACAGCTCGACCAAGGCGAAAAGATTGAAACGGTACTTCCCGTGCTTGAATCGAATGAAAACGGCTACTTGATTATGGCTACCGAAAAGGGCTTGATTAAGAAAACGTCGATGACGGAGTTCAAGCGTATTGCGAAGAACGGTAAAATTGCGATTAAGTTGCAAGAAGAAGACAGACTTATTTCCGTACAGTTCGTCGGTGGCGAAAACGAGATTTTAATCGCTTCGAAAGCGGGTAAGTGTATCCGTTTCAGCGAGAAAGACGTGCGCCCGACGGGTAGAGGTACGCAAGGCGTTAAGGCGATTACGCTTAACAAAGACGATATCGTCGTGGATATGATGATTGTCGACGAAACGCAGGATATCTTCACGTTGACGTCGCTCGGCTACGGGAAGCGTTCTAAGGTAGAAGATTACCGCTTGCAGAGCCGCGGCGGTAAAGGCATCAAGGCGGGCGTGTTCAACGAAAAGACGGGCGAGCTCGTGAATATGAAGCTTGTAACCGACGAGAACGATATTATGATTATCACGACGGGCGGAACGATTATCCGTATGCACGCCGACACGATTAGCTGTATCGGCAGAGCAACCCGCGGCGTACGCGTTATGAACGTCAAGGATAGCTTCGTAGCGACGGTCGACGTAACCGAACGCGACGACGAAGCGGAAACGCAAGCTCCCGAAGAAACGGCGGCGGATTTGAGCCCCGAAGATTTGGTAGGCGAAGTGGAAACGGAAATTGAAGAAACGGTCGTATTAGACGACGAAACCGTAGACGAAACGCCCGTTGACGAAGAATAAGCTTTCTTCGTAATCAAAAATCATAACAAAACAAAAACACCTTATCCGATTGGATAGGGTGTTTTACTTTGTGTTTTTTACGGCGAACCGCCTTGATTAGTTGCGTATAATGCCGCTCGGTTTTTAGGAAATATAGCAAAATGAGCGGGGCAGGTACGCGATGAACGCTAATCGCCCCAAAGATTAACGATATATTTGTCCTTTTTCCTTTGTGCGTATTTGTATGCTTTATATGCGCAGCTTTCCGCGCGGTTTTCGGCATAGAAAATCAAAAAGGAACTCTCGTCTATCATAGCGCAGTTGCGGTAATAAATGGCTTTGTACCACCATTCGCGGACGGGCGTCAGATAAATAACTTTGTCGTAATCGGAACGGTCGAAATACCAAGCTTTTTTCCGTAAATAGCGTTCTTGCGGAACGCAAAAAACCCGTTCGAGATTTAACTTCGGCTTTTCTTCTTTTATTTTCGATACGATTTCATAACAAAGGTTATCGAACTCACCAAATCCGCCAAAGAAAAAAATGCGACAACCGAGCCCGATAACTTTTTCGAGTTCTGCCGTCGTTTTCGCGCGCAAAGTTTCCGTAATATCAATTTGCAAATGCCCAAAAACAGAACAAATCATAGTTTACCTCCATTCCACTTATAATAATATCATACCTATTTAGGTATGTCAAACCTTTTTAGGTAGGTTTTGCGTACAATGTAGATATGTTTAGGGATATTTTATTGGATTTAATGGCGGAAAAGAGGATAAAGCAAATTGATTTATCCAAGGCGACGGGGATACCGCCCACGACGGTTAGCGGTTGGCTAAACGCGGGGAGATTGCCCGATTATCACGCTTTGAGAAAGCTCAGCCTTTATTTTGAAATCAGTGCAGATTATCTGCTTGGACTGAAAGAATACGATTAAAAAACACCTTGTCAAAAATAGACAGGGTGTTTTACTTTGTGTTTTTTACGGCGAATTGACGCGAATTATACGCGATGAACGTCTTATTCGTCGGCGGGGTTCATCATATCGAACAGCCGCATAAGGAACGCCGAAATCGGGAACATGCAAAGGATAATAATGATTATGAGCAGGGTTTGCGGCAGGATAATCGACACGTCCGACCAACCCTTAAAGACGAATTCGCAAAGGGCGGGCACGGATACGACGGTAACGCACAAAAACGCGGTTACGAGGAACATTGCCGCTCGCAATAAATTAAACGGTTGGCATATCCGATACAGCATTACAAGCCCCGAGAACGTGAGCGCCAACATCATCAGCGCTTGATATTCAATCGTGTCTGCGCCTGCACTGTCGATAAGTCCAAACTCGCCTGCGAGGCTCGTTTTATGCACGACGTACAAAGTCAAAATCCCGAGAACCATCGTCAACGCGCCGGGGATAGCTTTGCTTAGAACGTGGGGAATAAACTTGCCCTTGACGCGCGCGGTGTTGGGTTGCAAGGAAAGGACGAACGAGGGGATTGCGCTAATGAGAAATTCGTACATCATCATATTGTTCGTCGTGAAGAAATACTCGCTACCCAGCGCGATACACACGATAGATAAAATGAGTGTAAGCAACGTTTTCATAATATAGAGCGCGGACGAATCCTTGATGTTATTGATAACCCGTCTACCCTCGTTTACGATTTTCGGCATAGAAGCGAAGTTATTGTCTTGCAAAACGAGGTTGGAAACGTTTCTTGCCGCCTCGGTACCCGAAGCAACGGAAACGGCGCAGTGTGCTTCTTTCATTGCCAAAATATCGTTTACGCCGTCGCCCGTCATTGCAACGGTGTTCCCCGCCTTTTTCATTGCGCGGATTAAAATTGCTTTTTGTTCGGGCGAAACTCTGCCGAAAACGGTGTATTCGTTCGCCGCATTTTCCACTTCCAAATCGGAAAGTCCCTCTAAGGAAATGAACTGCGCCGCGTTTTGAATACCCGCTCTGCGGGCAACTTCGGAAACGGTTACGGGGTTATCGCCCGAAATAACCTTTACCGCTACGTCGTTGTCTTTGAACCACTTAATCGTGTCAATCGCGTCGGGGCGGATGTTATCCGAAAGGGTAATAATCATCTGCGCTTTCAATCCGACGGGAAGCTTATCGCCTTGAATTTGACCCGCGGAGTGCGCTACGACGAGCACGCGCAAGCCCATTTGCGCGTATTGTTTAACGATACGGTCGATTTTCATCGGCATAGGTTTTAAGACGAACTCAGGCGCGCCCATTACGTACGTGCCCACGTCCTCGAACGTTACGGCAGAGAGCTTTCTTGCCGACGAGAACGGAAGCGTGGCGATGGGGTTAAGCGCCGAAGAGTGTCCAAACCGTTCGTAAAGCGCGATAGAGGTTTGGTTGTTGTCGTTGAGCGAAGCGAGGAGCGAACCGAGGATTTCGTCCGCGCCGTACTCCGTCGAGTTATTGAGCAAAATACAATCGCTTACTTTCATTCTGCCGTCGGTAATCGTACCCGTTTTATCAAGGCAAAGCACGTTTACCCGCGCGAGCATTTCCAGCGAATACATATCTTGCACGAGCGTGTTATATTTCGCGAGCCGTATCATACCGACTGACAAAGCGACGGTGGTGAGGAGTAACAACCCCGAGGGTATCATACCCACGACGACGGCGCACGTTTTTTGGATAGCGCCGCTAAGCAGTCCTTCTTCGGTTTCCGCGAACAGGGTTTTGAAGAAGCCGCCCGTTTCCGCGAGCGCCGACCAAGAACCGTCCGCCGCGGCGAAGTTATTAAAGAACATAAATATCGCAATCGGAACGATAATCAAACCGATAATTTTAATAAACGCCGTAATAGAGTTCATAATTTCCGAGTTAGGGCGTTTATATTTTTTCGCGCGGGCGGTAAGTTTGCTAATATACGTATCGTCGCCGATTTTATCTACGCGCACGGCGACTCTGCCGCTCGCGATAAACGAGCCCGCATACACGAAATCCCCGTCCTCTTTCTTAATGGGAACGGACTCGCCCGTGAGGAGCGATTCGTTGACTTCGGCGTTGCCCTCGATAGAGATACAGTCAGCGGGAACTTGCTGCCCTGCGGTTAAAATCAAGACGTCGTCTACGACGATTTCTTCAACGGGGATTTCCGTTAGAACCCCGCCGCGCACGACCTTAGCGAGGGGGGAGGAAAGGATACTCAGTTTATCGATTTTCCGTTTTGCGCGGATTTCCTGTACGATACTGATGACGATATTGCATCCGAAAATGATACAAAAGGCGAATTGCGTAATCGGTGCGTGTGCCAACACGAGCGCGACTGCCGCCAAGATACAAAGTAAGTTGAAAAACGTGCAGATATTCCCAATGAAAATACTGCGGTACGTTTTTGAATATTTTTTCGTCGTTTTATTGACGAGCCCCTGTTCTATGCGCTCTTGTACCTGCGCTTTGGAGAGCCCTGCGTTCGCGTCGGCAAAAAAGCGTTTTACGTCCGCTACCGCGGTAGGCGGGATTTTCTTTTTGAAGGAAAGCGAGAACGGTTTTTTCTCGTTCGACGCGTTAGAAGTGTTCGACGACACGTTCGAAGAAGCGTTCGAAGAGGTATTCGACGCGCTTGCAAGCGGCGTATTTTGTTCTACCTTCTCTTGTTTTTCGGTTTGTTTCATAACGGGTAAAGCTCCGTAAAATATAAGTATTGGCAACATTATAACACACGCGCGTGAAAAATACAAGTTTTTTTTGCGTTTTTTGTGGGAAATTACGCAGTTTGCGTGCCTTTTAATTGCTTTTCAGACGAAAAAGTTGTATAATGTTAAAAGCGGCGAATGGGGAATTAGGCTTACGCCCCCCCAAACCGCCAATGCAACAAGAGGTGTTTTTATGATTGATATCAATCTTATCCGCACGAACGCGGAGCTCGTAAAAGAAAATATCAAAAAGAAGTTCCAAGAGCAAAAACTTCCGCTCGTGGACGAAGCGTTAGCGCTCGATAGCAAGCGCCGTGCGCTCATAGCCGAGGGGGACGCGTTGCGTTCTGCGAGAAATACCCTCTCCAAAGAAGTGGGCGCGCTGATGAAAGCGGGCAAACGCGAAGAGGCAGAAGCGGTTAAGGCGAAAGTAAAAGCGGACGCAGAACGTCTGCTCGCCATCGAAAAGGAAAGCGAAGAGGTAGACGCCGCACTCAAAAAAGTGATGATGTCTATCCCCAATATTATTGCAGACGACGTGCCTATCGGCAAGGACGATTCACAAAACGTCGAGCTTAAACGCTTCGGGGAGGCGAAAACCCCCGACTTCGAAATCCCGTATCATCTCGATATTTTGGAAAACTTGGACGGTATCGACGTCGATTCCGCCCGCCGAACCTCGGGACAGGGTTTTTATTACTTGACGGGTGATATCGCGCGTTTACATTCGGCGGTGCTTTCGTATGCCCGCGATTTTATGATTGACAAAGGCTTTACGTACGTGATTCCGCCGTATATGATTCACGGCGACGTCGTTTCGGGTGTAATGAGCTTTGCTGAAATGGAAAATATGATGTATAAAATCGAGGGCGAAGATTTGTACTTAATCGGTACGTCCGAACATTCGATGATTGGTAGATTTATGGGTCAAATTATCGACGGAAACAAACTTCCGCTCGCACTTACCAGTTATTCTCCCTGCTTCCGTAAGGAAAAGGGTGCGCACGGCATTGAAGAACGCGGTATTTATCGTATTCATCAGTTCGAAAAGCAAGAAATGGTCGTCGTTTGCCGCCCCGAAGAGAGCGAGGAATGGTATGAAAAACTTTGGCAATATACGGTGGAGCTTTTCCGTTCGCTCGATATTCCCGTAAGACAGCTCGGGTGTTGTTCGGGCGACCTTGCCGACCTCAAATACAAGAGCTGCGACGTCGAGGCGTGGAGCCCCCGTCAACAGAAATATTTCGAGGTAGGCTCTTGCTCTAACCTCACGGACGCGCAAGCGCGCCGACTTGCTATCCGTTATAAGGACAGCGACGGGAAAGTCAAGCTCGCGCATACTTTGAATAATACCGTGGTTGCGCCGCCGAGAATGTTGATTGCGTTCGTCGAGAACCATTTACAGGCGGACGGGAGCGTGAACATTCCCGAAGCGTTGCGTCCCTATATGGGTGGAAAAGCGGTAATTAAACCGAAAAACTAAACGCTTGCTTATGAAGAGCTTATGAAGAGCTTATAAAAAGCTTATGAAAAGTTAAAAGACCGCTTTTCGCGGTCTTTTTATAAGGACGAGTATAAAGGCAAAAGAGAAAGGGATATGAAATATTTATTTTTCGATATAGAATGTGCGGGGGTGTTCAAAAACGTAGCGAAAATCTGCGCGTTTGGGTACTGTTTAACCGACGAACAATTTCATATTCTTGAAAAAGAGGATTTGCTCATCAATCCGCAGGGCAATTTTCATTTAACGGACAGAAAGGGCACGCAGGGAATCGTGTTGCCGTACAAATACGCCGATTTCAAAAACTACCCGACCTTTCCCAAGCGCGCGGAGAAAATCTATGCGCTTCTTGAAGATAAAGACACGCTCGTAATGGGGCACGCGGTTATGAACGACGTGAAGTATCTCAATTTAGAGAGCAAGCGTTTTTCCCTGCCCTCGTTTAAGTTTTCGTTTGCGGACACGCAGTTTTTGTATATGAATAAAATCGGGGAGTTTTCCCGTCAGTTCGGCTTGGGCGCGATAGCGCAGGAGCTGGGCGTAGAGTTTTTACCCCACCGAGCGGTGGACGATGCTTACGCGACGATGAAAGTAGCGCAAGCGATGTGCGAGGGCGAGGGACTTTCCTTGCCTGAAATGCTGAAAAAATACCAAATCAAGTTGGGCAGTATCGACGGTTATGAGATAACGCAAAGCACGTCAAAACCGTTTGAAGATTACCGCGCCGAACGCGAACGGCAGAAAGAGGAGCGTGAAAAAACGCGCGCCGCCTTTCATATTTTTGCCGACCGCGAAAAGCGAAAACGGGAAAAAGAGGGGAAGCTCAAAAATAAGACGGTATGCTTCTCGCATGGAATAGAGCTCAATCTTCCGCTCGCGAAAAGAATGCTCCAAGCGGCGTTTTCCGAGGCGGCTAAAATTACCTTCCGCGCGGAGGAATGCGATTTATATATTTGCGACGAAAATGAGAATGGACAACGCTTGCAATCGGTAAAAGCGCGCGGAGGAAAAGTATTGAGCGCCGCCGAGTTTTGCACGTATTTACAGGTGGAAACGGTATGAGCAGTTTGCCTGAAAAGTTTATACAAAGAATGAAAAAACAGCTTCCCGCAACCGAGTGGGAGGCGTTTTTCGCCGTCTATGAAAATCCGCCTGTCAAAGGGGCGAGAATAAACCCGTTGAAAGGGGGCAGGTACGCGTTGAAAGAGAAATTGCCCTTTTTGGGCGAGGCGGTGGAATGGGAAGAAAACGGCTTTTATACCCACGCCGAACGGGCGGGCAGTTCACCTTATTACAGTGCGGGGCTTTTCTATTCGCAAGAACCGTCCGCAATGTGCGCCGCGCCTCTTTTGCAGGCAAAGGCGGGGGAGAGAGTGCTCGACCTTTGTTCCGCGCCCGGCGGGAAAGGTACGCAGCTTGCAGGAAATATGCAGGGCGAGGGGATTTTGGTATTGAACGAGCCCGTATTCTCCCGCGCGAAAATCCTTTCGCAAAACGTAGAACGTATGGGCGTTCAAAACGCCGTCGTTACTTGCGAATTGCCTGAAAAGCTTTCGCAAAAGTTCCAAGGTTATTTTGATAAAATCCTCGTGGACGCACCCTGCTCGGGCGAGGGAATGTTCCGCAAAAACGCGAAAGAAGCGCTCGCGGAATGGAGCGAGGAAAACGTTGCGCTTTGCGCCAATCGGCAGGCGCGGATTTTAGAGGAAGCGACGAAAATGCTCCGCGTAGGCGGGCGGCTCGTCTATTCTACGTGCACCTTTTCCGAAGAAGAAGACGAGGGGCAGGTACGCGATTACTTGAAAGAGCACCCGCAAATGCGCCTAATCAAAGAGGAAAAATTATATCCGCATAAAATCAAGGGTGAGGGGCATTTTGCCGCGCTCTTTGAAAAGATTTCGGGAGAAGAAACTTCCTATTTACGCCCGCAAAAACCGAGTGTTTCCCGTGAAATGGAAAAGGCGTATCGCGCTTTTGAGAGGGAGTTTTTCCTTGAAAAAACGCATAAAAATCTGCACGAGGTAAACGGTGCTTTATATGCGCTTCCCGATAGCGTATTCGAGCTGAAAGGCGTGCAAATCCTGCGCGCGGGCATTCGGCTCGGCGAGAATAAAAACGGGCGGTTCGAGCCCGACCACGCGCTTGTTATGAGCGCTCGCAAAGAAGAGCTCCGCCGCGTAATTTCCCTGCGGGAAGAGGACGTTCGCGTGGAGAAGTACCTGCGCGGAGAAACGGTGGAAGCGGACGGGGGAAACGGTTGGTGTGCCGTGTGTATCGAGGGGTATCCGTTGGGGCTTGGAAAGCTCGTAAACGGAACGCTGAAAAACCACTTGCCCAAAGCCCTGCGGAACGTTTTATAAGCCGTTTTTTTAGAGGAGTATTGTCCTTGATATTATTTATAGATAGAACATAAGAAGATATAATAAGATATAATAAGGTATTACGCGCGAGAAAAGGCGTGTGTGAATGACGGGAAGTTCAAGGACGGAAAAATCAAAGACGGAAAAAGCCCTGCTTGCAAAACTTTGCAAGCAGGGCTGATTTTATTGATTGTATTGAGTTATTTGGGAAAAATTACTTATCCGATTTTTTGGACTTCTTCGCTTTTTTTGCTTTCTTTTCCTTTTTCGCTTCTTTTTTAGCGTCTTTGGATTTTGCCGAGTAGCCGTGTTTTCTACGGCGTTTTGCCCAAAGCTTTCTGACAATCATACTCAATACTGCAAGCACGAGCACCGCCGCAATAGCAATCGAGCTAATCAAGAGCCAAACGTTAGTGTCTTCTTCTTCCTCTTCTTCGGTATCGTCCGTGCTATCGTCGTCCGCATCGTCGGGGGAGATAGTAGCGGAGGTCAAGGAATAATCCGCAAAGACGGTACGCGTTTCTTCCGTTGCGTTGTAAAGGTACGCAATACCTTCCGTTTGCGAAGAGGAGAGGTAATTTTCATACGAGTTGCCTACGTCGTTGTCGTCTGCCGTCGCATTGTAACGGAGGAACTTGCTATCGTCGTAGAAAGAGTACACGCTCTTGAAGTAATCGGTATCTTCCGTCAAGCCTTCCTTGTTTTCATCAAGGAGGGTTTGGAAATTGGAGTCGCTTGCGTCCTCAGGCTTACAGGAGTCGAACAAGACGTAGCTACCCGTCGCGCTTACGTCGCTGCCGTCGCGAGCACCGCTCCAAACTTCCAAGCGGTAAGATTTCATATCCGCACCGCCGCGGAGATAGAACGTAACCGTTACCCAACCGCCGTTGGTGTCTTCCACTTTGGTAAAGAGCGCCTTGCTTTCATTTGCCGCATAGCGGGGAGCGAGCGCGCCTACGCTTGCAAAGTCGTTTACGAGAACGCTATAATTTTCGTCTGCGTAGTACTTGCCGTCCTTATGGTAGAACGCGATACCGTCGTTACCCTCGTTTCTCCAATTATCGTTGTAGTCGTAGGAAACGCCGTTTTCCGCAACGAGCAAGTTGCCGTCCGCGTCCTTTTCGGTGTACGCGCCAAGGTTTGCAAAGTATGCGTCCGCGTCGATACCCTCCGCGCCCGTCCAAGTTTTGTTGAGCTTGTAAAGTCCGTTGGGTTGAAGTTTGAACGCTACGTCACGTTTCTTAATGAAATCGCTTGCCGCGGGGTCTTTGGAGCATACGTTGCCGTCGTCGTCATACCAATAGGAAGTCGTTCTGCCAATTGAAAGAACGTCTTTGGTAGAGGAATCGGTGTCTACGAGATAGATATACGCTTTCGCACCCGCGCTCACTTTCACGCGCACGGAAACGGTTGCGTAGGAGCTTTCGCTAAGCGAGTTCGCTTGTCCGAGGAAGCCGTAAGCGTCGCTGGTAGCATTATAAATCACGAGCGGTCTTGTTGCGTTGAGCCCCGTCTTGCTATCGTAGAAGAGGGAGTTCCATCTTTCTTCGTTCGTCGTGCCGGTAGCGCCTAACTGCGTGAGCACTTGCGTATAGTTCGCGTTTTCCGTTTCGTCCTCGTTTTTAAGGTAATCCTTACTCAAAAGACCCGCGTTTTTGTTTTGGTTGAGTTCTAACGAGCCGTTTGCGTTGCCGAGGTATGCGCTATCCGTATATACGCCTTTATAATTTTTAAGGTTCGCATAGCCCTTTTCAATCGCGGTGGAGGGTACGGTTGCGGGAGTGTCGAAGCCGCTATCGCCCGTCTTTTCCTCTTCTTCGCCTTTGAGGTTGACGATGGTGGAGTACGTGCCGCTCTTCGCGCTTTCGAACTCCTCTTCGCTAAGCGTGGTGTACGAGAAGCCCGTGAACGCCGCGAAACCGCTTTCGTAATTGGATTTCTTCGTGTCTACGACCGCCGTCGAACCGAGCGTGAAAGACAGGGAGAAATCAATATCCTCGCCCGTTTCGTTAGAAACGAATACGAAGCATTTTTGCCAACCGTCGTAAACGTCCTTGTTGTTATCGTCGATATCTACCGTTGCGCCGTCCGTCGTGTCGATGGAGAAAATCGAGGTTTTTGCGTTAGCGGGTTTTGCCGAAAGGTCGGTAACCGTTACGCCCGCGCCCGTTACGCCGTGCATATCCGACGTCTTGACGAAGAAGGAGATTGCAAGGTAGGAATTGTTGTTTTTGTCCGATTGCATCGTGAAGATGCTATTGGCAGGAGCTTCCGCCGTGTACGCCGCGCCCTTTGCCGAAAGGAGCATTAAAACGGGTTCGTTGACTTGTCCTGCGAAACCTTTGAGGAAGTTGCTTTCTTCTTTGAAATAGTTATCGTAAACGCTTTGCAAATACTCGTTGCCCGAACCGTTCATATCGGCGGGTTTTGCATAAACTTGTGCTTTGTCTTTGCTCGTATCAAAGCCGAGCCCCGGATATACTTGCGCGCCTGCAACGTCGTTTGCCGCGGTGTAAATCTTTCCGTTTTTCTCTTCCGTCGTGGGTTTGCCTACCGTGTCCTTGATAAGGTCGATATCGGTAAACGGTTTATGGAAAGAAAGGGCGAACTTTCTGTTTCCGTCCGTCTTATTTGCCAAGAACGTCTTATCGTCGTCGATACCAAGTTCCGTATAGCCTTTCTTGATTTCCGTTTCGTATGCGTCGTTGGAAATCTTTTCGCAGGAGATATCGTCGAAGAACGCGTAGCCGTTGACGTATTCGTTTCTGTTCGTGCCGCCGCCTTGACCGAGCCCGAGCACAATCGAGAACGTCGTATCCGCATACGTCGAACCGTTGAGTACGAACTCGTATTTTTCCCAACCGTTATTCACCCAAAGCCCGTTGGAATCGGTAGGGCGGGGGTTGGTAATTTCGGTATTGATATTTTTAATAACGAGGGGGTCGTACGTCTTATTTCCGACGGAGTGGGAAATGCTGATATACGCACCCTTATTAACGGCTTGTTGCGCCGAGCCGTCCGTCCAAGTCGATTGCAAATCGCTCGTCTTTACCCAAACGGAGAACTTCGCGCTCGTCCCTGCGGTTACGGTAACCGTAGAGGAAGAGGTGAACTTTTGCGCCGTACCCATTTTATTATAGGAAGGGGTAGTCGTAGAAGAAGAGGTCGTGGAGTATTCGTTGCGAATCATCAAGACGTTGTTGTTCTCTTTTTCGCTGCTCTCCGAGCCGTAATCCCACGTGAGCGGGTTATCGCAATCGGGAATGTCCTCGCTGTCGATATTGAAAGACTGATAGAAGGACAAATCGGAGATTTCCTTGTCCTTGTTATCTTCGCGCTTTTTCCAAGCCTCGATGAAGGTAATCTTGTCCAAAGCGGACATTTCGTCCCATTTGTCTTCCGCTTCTTCGTCGGAAAGGCTTGCCGCACCGTCTACTTTCGACGTCGTTAAGTTCGCCCAAGCCTCGTCGCTAACGTCGATGACACCGCTCGCCGATTTAGAGGAAAGTGCGCTACCGCTCGCCTCGGAGTTGACCGAGCGCGACCAACCCGTAACGGACGTGCCGATAAGGTTGAGCCCCTTGTTTTTATCAAACGTTTCAAAGCCAGCGTTGGTAACGAGCCCCGTATCCTTGGGAGCGGATTCCGTCGTTTCCGTAGACGGAGTGTTTGTGCTGCTCGATTCTTCGTCGTCCGAGCAAGACGCGAGCCCCACGAGCGCCGAGGACGCCATAAGCGCCGTCAGGCAGAGCGCGAGGAATTTTTTCTTGCGAGAGTATTTGTTCTTTCTCATATAACCACCTTTTGGTTTTTCATTTAACCTTGTTTTTACTTCGTTGTTTTGTTTCGTTTCCGCCTCGTTTTACGATTTTGTTTTTTGCGTTTATTTGGCGTTTTTTCAATTGGGGAAAAGAAACCTTGTCCGCGCGTTATTTTCCGTAGGAAAAGTTGCTTGGGAAAGATTGGAAAAATGCGGACTTTCCTACATTATAAAATACCACGCTATATTATTTTAATACAAAATCAATTTATAAGCAAGCAAAAATGCGTTCAAAAGCGGGAAAAAGTTTGATAAAAAGAAAAAAATTACGCAAAATACGGGTGAAAGAAGAGAAAAGGAGGGGGAAAGTTGCATATTTTATCTTCAAAAAACGTAAAAGGAACGTTAGTCGGAGGAGCAACGGGGGCGGCGAACAGTTTATTTGGCGGGGGCGGCGGAATGTTAGCCGTGCCGTTATTGCACAAATTCGGTTACGACGAAAAGACGGCGCACGCCACCGCGATTTTGGTAATTTTGCCCGTATCGTTTTTTTCGTTCGTTTTGTATTTTATACGCGGGCTTTACGATTTTTCCGTGTTGCTCCCCACGGCAATCGGCGTAACGGCAGGGGGCTTGTTGGGCGCGAAACTTTTAGGCAAAATGCCCGTAAAAATCGTCAATCTTCTCTTTGCCGTTTTGCAGGCGGTAGCGGGCGCGTTTTTGTTCTTCGCGCGATAGGTTGCGTTAACGCGAAAGGCAGGGCGTTGTTTGTTCTTCGTCG